>CAZPBI010000063.1:7089-7484 GCA_964584825.1 Candidatus Woesearchaeota archaeon | reverse complement strand
TTAATGTTGTTTTTGCTTTTGTTGACACCATTATAGAAGATACTATTCAAACTGGTTTATAATCCCTCTTTTATAAATCTTAAAATAAAATGCTAAATTTAGACCCATATTCTACATTTTCAATATTGTGTGTTACCTTTAAATCATTTTCTATTATTTTAAAATCTTCAGGTATAGTCAATTTTTTAATTTTAGCTTTTAAGGATAGATTGTTGTCTTTTTTAGCTTTCCATATGTTACTATTTAATTGAACAATATCTTCAGTTTTTATTTTAATGGACTTGGTTCGTACACCTATGTTAAATGTGTTTATTTGACTATCAAAAATTCCAGAATCAAATAATATTGCTATTTCCCCTTTATGCCCGAATGGTGGAACTGCCCCAACCTCGCAC
>CAZPBI010000063.1:0-7079 GCA_964584825.1 Candidatus Woesearchaeota archaeon | reverse complement strand
TATTATTCCCGGAATAGGAAATTTCTCTTTATGTATATCTTTTTTATTTAATATAAAGTAGATTTTATACGTTACAAAAGGAATTATAGGAGCCAATAAACACAAAATATTTTCCAAACAATAGTGTAAAGTATAAATAGCAGCATTTTGTTCTTCTTTAGAAAATAAATTATTTTGATTATAAGCTCTACTTTTAGCTAACTCTATATAGTGCGATGCAAGCAATTCCCAAACAAAACTTTTAATCTTTGTTGTAGGATTATGAAAATCATATTTCTCATATTGGTTCTTTGCAAATTCAATCAAAGAATTTAATTCACGTATTATCCATTTATCTAATTCTAGCAATTTCTGTTTCTTAGGTTTTTTAAATTGAGATATAAATCTTGCAATGTTCCATAATTTGTTTATCGTTTTGCTTGCTCCTTCAATTCTTTCAAATGAACATCTAAAGTCAGTCTCGGTTAAATTTCCTTCAATAGCAGTCCATAATCTAAATGGTTCTGCCCCGAATTTAGTTATAATGTCCTTTGATTCAATAATATTCCCTTCGGATTTAGACATTTTTCTTCCTTTCTCATCAACAATATGATAATTAATCCAGACTTCCTTAAAAATTGGTCTCTTGGTCAATAGATAACACTTTAATAATGTATAATATAACCAAGTCCTTACTATTTCCTTACCTTGAGGTCTCAAAGAACAAGGTAAATTTTTATTAAAAAATTTATCATCTCTAGAATATTTTAGAATATACAATGGCGAAATTGAAGAATCAAACCATGTATCAAATACCATTGTTTTCCCTCTAAACTTATTGAATTTGCATTTTGGGCATGATTTTATAGGAGCAGGATCATTCCAAGGCCTATGATACTTTCCTTTCTTTGGTACTATTGGTTCATTACAAGAATCACAGTACCATAAAGGTATTTCAGTAGCATAAAATCTTCTTCTTGAAATTGGCCAGTCTATATTAATAGCCTCAATCCAGTCTAATAATATTTGTTTGCTTCTGTGAGAATAAAATTTAATTTTATCAGCTAATTTTTTCATATCTTCTTTAAATTCTAATTGCTTAAGATAGAATTCCTTCATAGCAATGAATTCAATATGATCTTTAGATCTTTCGCATATTGGTGTTCTGTGCATAATCTTTTTTTTAGATACTAATAAATTATTTTCTTTCAGCAAAGAAATCATTTTCTCTCTTGCATCTTTAACTTTTAAACCTCCTAATAATCCAGCATGGTGATTCATGGTGCCCTCTTTCTCTATTGCAATAATGGGATCTAAATTCATCTCCTTAAAAAATCTGATATCAGATAAATCCCCAGCAGAACACATCATGACTAAACCAGTACCTTTATCAATCTCAGCGATTGGATGTGCCCCAATCTTAACTTCTCTATTGTATATCGGTGTTATTGCAGTTTTACCATTAAGATGTTTATATCTTTTATCATCTGGATTAAAAATTACCATCCCGCAAGCGCATATTAATTCCGGTCTCGTAGTTCCGATTATTATTTCTTCACCTGTTTCTTTAACTTTGAATTTTACATCAATGAAAAAACTAGGAATATCTTTGTATTCTATCTCAGAATCTGCAATAGTTGTTTGACAACCAGGACAGAAATTATTTATCCTTTCATCCTCATAAATTAAGCCTTTATTCCATAAATCTATGAAAGTATCCTGCGTTAACGATCTATATTCAGGAGAGTCAGTTTCATATAGAGAACCAATTTCATTTCCTTTTTTCCAAGAATTAAAACTTATTCCTAATTTAAGAAAAGAATCAACAGATTCTAAACTTGACTCCTCCAAAATTAATAAGCATTTTTTTATAGCTTCTTCTCTAGACATATTTGTTAATTTTATGTTGAATTTTTTTTCAGCAGCCATCTCTATAGGAATGCCATTTCTATCTAGTCCTAAAGGAAACAGCACTTCATATCCTATCATCCTCCTAAACCGTGCAAACATATCCATTAAAACATAAGTAGTGGCTTGACCCATATGCACAGGAGTATTAACATAAGGTGGTGGGGTGTCTATAGAAAAAACTGGCTTTTTTGAATTTTTATTAAATTTATAGATAGAATTTCTCTTCCACATTTCATATAGTGGTTTTTCTAATTCTTTGGACCACTTCTTACCAAACAACAGATACTCACTCATATTTTCTCATAATCAAATGTTCTTATTTAAATCTAGTGTTTTACTTATACTATAATTATTCATATTTTATCTACTACGCGCGATAATACCAGCGCCATAATTATGCACATTTAAGCCGGCAGCAAAATAAGTAGATGTGTAATTTATATATAGATGATATACCACTACCTCTTTGTCAACATAACGTAAAAATTCTATAGGTTCCTCTTTTTCTATAACAAAAGAAAGGTATTTTTAAATATTATTATAGTTAAGCTTTTGTCTATTATGGTTAATTTATTAGAGATATATAATCAACTTTTAAACTATTATGGCAGACAAAATTGGTGGCCCATTAAATATAATTTCAAGCCAAAAGAATGGGAAATATGTGTAGGAGCGATTTTAACACAAAATACTAATTGGAATAATGTTGAAAAGGCTTTAAAATCTTTAAAAGAAAATAATTGTATTACTATTAAAGGTTTATTAACAATAAAAAAAGAAAAATTAGAAAAAATAATAAGAAGCAGCGGTTTTTATAAACAAAAAGCAGAAAGATTAAAATTACTTGCTAAATTAATTTCAGAATATGGTTCTTTTAAAAAATTCATTAATACCGTAAAAAGAGAAGATTTATTAAAAGTTAAGGGCATAGGTAAAGAAACTGCAGATTCCATACTTTTATATGTTTGCAATAAAAAATATTTTATTATTGATACATATACAAAAAAATTATGTGAAAAATTTAATCTAATAAAAAACAATTATGAAGATTACAGATTATTTTTTGAAAATAATTTACCTAAAGATATTGGTATTTACAAAGAATTTCATGCATTAATTGTGAGCTCAGGTAAAGAAAATTTCAAAAATCTTTTTTAGACTTTTTCTTTTTTGCATATATTAAAATAATAGTAATGAACAATATAACATTAATTAGAATAAGAAGAATTAAATAAATATTTATTGATCCAGGATTTTCTTTAGTAGATTTAAACTCATCACTAACAGTTACACTTATAGGTAAATCACAATATCTTGGTCTTGTTGTTGCACCAGCCAAGTTAGAAAGCCTTGTACATGAAACGCAAAATGTTTCTTTATACAAGCCAGGGGTTATACTTTTAGAAACCTTAACTTCACCTATTATGAACTCCCTCGCTCCAGGGTTCAACTCAACTTCAGTTTTTTTAAATTTTATATCAAGGGGAGTTTGCGGTTTAAATTCTATTGTGCATTTTATGGGAACATCAAAAATTGCAGCATCAATTGCAAAATTAAATTCCCCTTTTTCTCCGGGAGCAATTTTTACTTGATTAGGGTGTGTTACCCCGGCATTTACTGATCCAATAAATAATAATAAAATAATAGCATAAGATATTTTCCTCATAAATAAAACTAATTATTAATCATTTTAAATAGTTTACTTAAATAAAATATAACTATTAATTATTTTGACAATACAAATATTGATTATATTTTTATACTATAGTGACCTCCCTCATTTCAGTCATATCCTTACTACCATTGCCGTCTACAGCATAACTCTTAAATCTATGTAAGCCAATTGTTGCATTGGTATAATTATTATAAAAGTTTGTTGATGAAATTTTGTATAAATTACTTATTTCTCTATCTGATAAAGATCTATTAAATAGTAAAACTTCATCAATTTTACCGTTAAAGTATCTGGAAGCAAATGTATGTCCTATCTTTACAGGTTGTGTACCAGAAGTTATGGATCCTGTCCTAATTTTTATATTATTCAATGTTCCATCTACATAGATCCTAATTTCGCTCTGGTTATAAGTAAATGCAAGATGATACCATTGATTTATATTTAATGGATTAGTACTAAAAATATCTTTACACCCTGTTGGAAGACATACAAATCCCTTAGCTGTAAGATCTCCCTCAATTGCTAACCCATAACTGTTAAGCTTATAAAGAATTCCTTGTTCTTGTGCAAAATTACCGTTTGTAGTAACCCATGCGCCTATAGTAATCCCACTAGTTATATCCAAACTATTTGTATGTGCAACTTCAATATAATCTCCACTGCCATCAAAACTACAAGACCCATTAAACCTACCTCCATTCGCTGTACATAGTGTATTACCAAACAAAATACCATGATTATTAATTCCAGAGTCATCTGTTGCATTTCCATCTAAATGCCACCATCCACTTAAGCTATTATCAAAATTAGTAAATCCATAAATTTCAGTTATATTTACAAAAGATACATTTACATATATTGAATTAGATTCGATACTTCCATTTTTAGGTGTTGGTGCTACATAATATACAACAAGAGGCAAAATTCTAAACTCTCTTATTTCTGAGTCTATATTATTTCCATCAGTATCATTTAAATTAACCTTCCAATAATATTTCCCTGCTTTTAGTCTGTATAAATTAACTATTTCGTCTGCGCTCAATGCTCTATTCCAAACAGCAACTTCATCAATACTTCCATTGAAATAAGGCGGCTGGGAACTATCGGCCTCTGAACCGATTCTCACTCTATTTGTTCCAGAGTTAAATGTAATACTACTAGTTAGATTATTTGCAAGTTGACCATCAATATATAATGATTTGCCAGTATCAGATTCAAATACACCAACAATATGATGCCATGCACTTCTTAAATCAGAACCGTTGCCAGCAAACTGTTCAGTTCCACCATTTCTTGCAACTATCTGGGCTCTACTACTTCCGTTAATTTTTAATTCATAATAAATAGCACCAAATGGTTCAGACGTTAATGAAACTACCGTGCCATTAGTATTTGTATAAACCCACGCAGATAATGTAAATGGATAATTATTAATCCCCAAATCAGAACCAATTACTATTCTGTCGTCTGTACCATCAAACTGTTCAGCATATCCAAACTTACCAGAAATATTATATTTAGCACCAAATATAGTTCCATTATTATCCCCTCCTGCAAAATCATAAGCGAGAACATCATTTTCACCAACACTACTATTATCAAAATGCCACAATCCAACCAATCCTTGTGAATTATGATTTATAGGTAATGATGTAAAGTTGTAAGTAACATTTATGCCAGAGTTAATTCCTAATCCTTTATATAATAAATATTTATTGAAATTCCCAGCATCACTTGAATTTACTCCATAAATATAAACATCTAATAAATCTCCTCTGTTATCAATAACAGTTGCATTTAATATTATATTCTTATAATCAACATTAAACTTCGAATCATTTTCAGGGTTATTTAAATTAGCATAAATTTCACTGCTTCTTAATGTGTAAGTGATTATAGTATTATAAATTCCAGCTAATAAAGGAGGAGGCCTTATATGATAATAAGTTGGTATAAATGATCCTTTATTATCACATTTATAACTTGTACAAGTAATTATAGGATTTGAAATAGGAGGGAATGCTTTTCCAAATTCGCTTAAATAAACCTCGGTTAAATTATTAGCATCATCAGCTTGATTTTTATCATCGTCTATAATAAAATCGTCTCCACTAATATCCCAAATACTACCGCTACAAGTTCCACTAGCGCATGATGGGTCAGTAATATCCCATTCAACATAAGTATATGTATTTCCTATATTGGTCAAATTGTAAATATCTTGAACATTCGTATTCCATTGTAATGGCAATACGTCTTGTCCGTTAGGTGCTCCTAAATAAATAGGATTATAATTATAATAAACATCTATTAACTTTGCATAAGTAAAATTTTTTGAGTCTATAATAATACCAATAGGATCCTTAGCCTTTACAAATATTTTCCATTTACCAGAAGGTTCAAAGAACCAAGTAGTATTAGCATCTCCATTTACTAATCTTGAATAGTTAAATTCACAATTTATTCCTACATCGGTTGTTGTTAAATTAATCTGGTAATCTTTCGTATATTGAGTATCACTACAACTGCTATAATCACTAGAACCACATAAATAAGCAGTTACATTAGACTCTTGACATAAACCATCTTCATCACTTACATTTACTTTAATTTCTATTCTTGATCTGTTCCCTGGGAATGGACTTACTACATAATCGCTAATACCACCTTCGTCTTTTATACTAATATTTAATATATTAGGTAGGCTAGGAGAGTTTCCAATTTTATATTCTGTCCAATAACTGGCATTAAATATTACATTAGGAGCATCCAAAGCTGTAAAGTTATAACAAACTCCAGTCGAACATTTAATGCCGTCTCTGAATATTGCTGGCAAAACAAATCCCCTGTCTCCTATTCCATAAAGAGTTATATTTGCTGATTTATTCAAACCACTATTTATCCCGCTTTCCACTATCGCACTATTATTTCCGATTCTCACATGGTCTGTTAGATTATTTCCAGAACCACTAATTGGCTGTAAAAATCTGATTTCTCCGTATTGTGAATTTCTGAAAATAACAATTCCGCCTGCTCCTGTGAATGAATAATTCCCTATGTGTGGCATGTCTATTAAATAGGTTTCATTAATGCTTGCAGTATTAAATCTAATGTCATAATAACCTAAACTTGGATTAGTTATTGTAATATTGTTAAAGGTATTGTTTCTTGAAGAGGAGCCTGATATCATAAGCGCATTCTGCCCAGAATTGCTATCATTTATTAATCCTCCGCTTATTAGATTATCTGAACTAACTTCAACCAAAAGCTCACTAGAATCGCTTAATTCTATTGTGTTGTTTATTAAAGTGTTATCATTACTACTCAAAACATAAATTCCAACAGAAGAATGTGATTTAACTCTATTATTTATTAATTGATTACCACTAGCAGATGAAAGTCTAATCCCGTTATTTTTATTATTTACTGTATTATTCTCAATAGTATTATTCTTTGAAGCAGAAATGATTATAATGCCATCTTGTTGATTGCCGCTTACTATGTTATTTTTTAT
>CAZPBI010000062.1:7259-7596 GCA_964584825.1 Candidatus Woesearchaeota archaeon | reverse complement strand
TGCTATAATTTGTTGTTCTATTTTTTGTTAAATAACTCCTACTTAATTTTATATAATCACAAATTTTAGTTACACTTTATAAATTCTGTAAAACCGTTATCTATTTGTTCGATTTTACTAACTTATATATACAATAAGACTTCATTACTTGCATTATAAACTAATTTAGCCAATATAATTCTGATTTTTTATCAGAAATTCTTTTAATAATTTTTCTTGCTTCTAAATCAAGTTTAACAATTTCAACATACCAGTGAATTGATCCCTTAAAATTTTTTAATTTTTTACCAACACATTTTGTTAATTCTGCATGTGTTAAATTATTATTTTTTAAACA
>CAZPBI010000062.1:0-7203 GCA_964584825.1 Candidatus Woesearchaeota archaeon | reverse complement strand
TTCTAAAATAGCTTTTTTTGTTAAGTTATACTTTTCTTTAGCTATATTTAGTCCTTTTTTACCTTGGGGATGTTTGGTTAAAATTTTTTCCATTCTGTAATTTTTAATTTTTATTATATTTAAGGTTTACTTGAAAAAAATTTAAAAAGCTCCTTCACTATTATTTTTGAAAAGATATGATAAAATTTAATTTAAAATCCGAATATTGGCTGACTAGATTTGTTTTTCTGAGGCTATTGAGTTTTGTTTATTTTTTTGCATTTTTATCATTAGCTACACAAGTTATTCCTTTAATTGGAGAAAACGGACTAACACCAACCAAGAATTATTTAAGTTATGTAAGTTCTGATTCAGCATTTAATTCTTTTATAAATTTACCAACATTATTTTGGTTTAATTCATCTGATAAAATATTATTGTTTTTTGCTTGGTCGGGGGTTATATTGTCTATTATTATATTGATAGGGTATGCGAATGTCCCTCTGATGTTTTTTATTTGGTTTTTGTATATGTCTTTTGTTCACATAGGACAAATATGGTACAGTTTTGGTTGGGAAATTCAACTTTTGGAAACTGGTTTTATTGCTATATTTTTAGTTCCATTTTTAGATCCAAGGCCATTTCCTAAAATGCAAGTACCTTTACCTGTAATTTGGTTGTTAAGATGGTTGACTTTTAGAATCCACTTGGGTGCTGGATTAATTAAAATTAGAGGAGATTCATGTTGGAGAGATTTTACTTGTTTATTTTATCATTATGAAACTCAACCTATACCAAATCCACTAAGCCCTTATTTTCATTTTCTACCTAAGTTTATACATAAATTAGGGGTTTTGTGGAATCATTTTATTGAATTAGTTGTTCCATTTTTTGTTTTTTATCCGAGAAATTTAAGGATTATTGCAGGAATTTTATTAGTTTCGCTTCAATTTATTTTAATATTGAGTGGTAATTTATCTTTTTTAAATTGGATTACTATTGTTGCAATTATCGGTTGTTTTGACGACAGATTTTTTAGGAGAGTTTTACCTAAATTTATTATTAAAAAAGCTGAGTATGCTGCTAGTAATTCTAGGCCTAATAAAGTATATGAAATAATGGCTTGGATATTTTTTATAGTAGTTATTTTATTAAGTGTTCCTGTGATTCAAAATTTAATTGGACCTTATCAGATTATGAATACATCATTTAATAGATTACATCTAGTAAATACATATGGAGCATTTGGTTCTGTTGGTAATGTTAGATATGAATTGGTAATTTCTGGTACAAGTGATAAGGAAATGAACGATAAGACTAAATGGAAAGAGTATGAATTTATGGGTAAACCTGGAAATGTAAGTAGAGGATTACCTGTGATTGCACCATATCAGCCTAGAATTGACTGGGAAATTTGGTTTGCTGCTATGTCTACTCCTAACATGCATCCTTGGGTAATACATTTAGTGTGGAAGTTGTTACATAATGATAAAGATACATTAAGTCTTCTGGATAGTAATCAGTTTAATGATAAACCTCCTGAGTATATAAAGGTTGATTTGTATAAATATGAGTTTTTGCCTATTAAAGAAAAAGATGTGTGGAATAGAACTTATTTAGGAAGTTGGTTGCCTCCACTTTCAAAATCTAATGAGGAATTGAGAAGATTTATTAGGGTTAATAATTGGGATTGAATTTTAGTGCAATGATGCCGAAGGCAAAAAATCTCGAGTTTGAGAGCCCGAGCTTATTATCAAATAATCTGCGAAGCGGACAATATTTTAGGGGTATATACTAATTTTTATTTAATTTGAAGGTTAATTAAGAATTCGCAATTCATCTCAGGCTTAAAATCCTAAGTTTTCTTGCTCAAAGAATTTATAAACTATTTGTTATTCTTATATATTAAGTTAACGTTACTAATTTATCGGTACGACTTCTGCCTGGCTGCCCTTGCCTTAGAATCATTGGGTTTGTATGTTTCCTTAAACCTAACATCTGCTACAAGAAGAGATCTATCATAATTTAAGAAAATTTTTTTTAATGATGGTTGGTATTGTGCTAATGCCTTTCCTATTGCTAATCTTGATGCTTCTGCTTGAGAATTAATACCTCCACCTTGAACATTTATTGAAATACTTACTTTTTTAGCTACATCTTGGGCTAGAAGTAAAGGTTCCATTATTTTCATTTGATACATCTTAGGACTATAAGTTTCCAAATTTTTAGAATTTATTCTGATTATTCCCTTGCCTTCTTTTAATACTGCCCTTGCTATTGCTGTTTTTCTTTTTCCTGATGTATTGATTATTTTCATCTTTGTTTAAGATGATTACATACTTCTCCTATAGTTACATATTTTGTATATCTTATTTTTGCAACATTTACTTTTTCTAAACTAATTGTTTTGCCTTCAAATTCTTTAGGTATTCCTCTAAAGCATTTTATTCTTTTAAATGCTTCTTTTCCTTTACCTTTTTTGTAGGTTAACATTCCTCTTATGATTCTTTTTAAAAATCTGTCTGGTGTTTTAGGTAAAAATGGTCCATGAAACGGTTCTCCTCTATCTGCTTGTGCTTTGTATTTTTGAAATATGTAATCTTTAGATCCTGTGAAAACTGCCTTTTCTGAATTAACTATAAAAATTTCTTCTCCGAGTATTGCCTTTTTTGTAACAATAGATACCATTCTTCCTACAATTAAATCTTTAGCATCTATTATCATATCTTATCTCCTATTTGGATTAAATAGACTAGCATGAATTCCATTAACAACATCTAGTACTTTTTTATTGTGGCTATTGCCATTTTTTATTAGAGAACATTCATCCATAGAACATAACTGTAGAATCTTTTCTAAGATATTACCATTTCCATCTTTATGTTTAATTTTCATTGGAATATAAGTTCCAGGATCTATTTTAAATTCTCCAATAATTCTATCATCAACAGTTAAATCTATTACATTCATCCTACTATCCTAACCTTAGACCCCCTTGGATTAATTTTTATTAATTCCTCTATAGATATTGCTTTGCCTTTTTCATTTATTTTGTTTAAAGCTGATTGTGAAAATGTAAATGCAGCTACTATTAGTTTTTTATTTAAATTTCCTGATGCTAGAACTTTTCCTGGGACTATTATAGTTTCATTATCTTTGCACACCCTATTAATTCTTTCAAGATTAACAACTCTTCTTATTCTTCTTGGTCTTTCTAATTCTGTTGCAATAGCTTTCCAAATTCTTACCTTTTGTTCTGTAGATTTTTTTTTAAGTGTTTTAATTAAATCAATTAAATAATGATTTGTTGATTTTGATTCTCTTGACATAGAACTTTCACTATATCGCGTATGCTCCCGGAGCTAATAAAAATGTAAGATTAGTGTTTATAAATGTTACTGCATTATTTACTTTATTGGCTAGTATTTAAACATAATATTTAAAAATTTATTATAAACTAATGAGCATATGGCCTTAAGAAATTTATTAGAAAATGGGATAGTGCAATTAGCTAGATTACCAAAAAATAATGATTATTTAATAAATGAAGAAAAAATGGGATTGTATAAATTAAATGACATTGAAGGATATACTGTTCCATTAATTGCTCATGATTATGGTGCAAAAACACCGCAGATGTGGAACTCTTTATATAAAAAATTAGGATTAAATATCAAAAACATAATGGTTGTTGGAGATCCTAAAAATATTAAGGTAATTTTGGAAAATCTTAAAGAAGATCCGAAATACTTGGGTGGCGGTGCTGGTGTTGGTTATAAAGAAAAAGTAATACCTTATTTAGATAAAGTAATTCCAAGTGACTTAAAAGCAGTAAATATAATTGTGAAAGAAGATGATAAACTCGTTGGATATAATACAGATGCGATAGGATTTATTAAGAGTTTGGAAGATGCATTAGCAAAGGTTGGAAAAACTATAGAAGGAAAGAATTTTGTAGTTTATGGCGCGGGTGGTGTTGCAAAAGAAGTTACTAAAATATTAGTTGAGAAGAATGCGAATAGGATCAGGATAATTAATAGAACTTTTGGTAAGGCTGTTGAATTGGCTCATTATTTAAACACAAGATATAACAAACAAGTTGCAGAAGGGCTGGGTGAGGAATTAAGCAGAGGTGTTGCTTTAAATTCAGAAATTCCTGCTGATGCTTTGATTAATTTATCAGATAAGGGAAGTGATGGCCTATTAGAAAATGTAGCAATGTACGAAGGTGCAAATAAATATAATGAAAGTAAATCTAGAGATATTTTAAGGTATTTGAAAGATTTAAGACCCAATATTGTTATAGCTGATATTGTTTTGCCTAAATCTGGAATTAGTGTTTCATTAAGATTAGCAAGAGCAGAGGGGTTAACTAATTTATTAGATGGTAAACCAATGGTAATAAATCAGGCTGCTCCTGCTTATATTTTAATACAAAATGCCCACCCTAGATTACACTTTAATAAGGTAAGCGAGGAAGAGGCATTAAAATTATTTAGAGAAGCTGCAACATATTAATTTTCTCTCATAATAGTAATATTAGATTTAATAGAAAAATATTTAAGATAATTCTGGTTAAGCCAAAAGTTTTAAGATGAGAACTCCGAAAGAAGTTGGCCAAGCTTATGATTTTATTAGCGATAGGTATTTATCAAGTATGGGTGACTATCCTGATATCTCTGCTGCTTTTTACAATGATGATTATAACAAAGGCTATCAACAAGCACAGAAAGATAAACATAGGTTGGTTCTTGAAGGTTTGGAATTTAAAGCTAATGATAATATCCTTGATGTTGGATGCGGTTGGGGGCCTATGTTAAATTATATTAGAGAAAGAGATGGATTTGGGATTGGGCTTACTGTTTCTAGAAAACAATTTGAGTATTGTAAGGATAGGGCTTTGAATGTTTTGTTAAGAGATTGGAAAGAAACTAGTCCAAGAATATTAGGTATCAGATCTTTTGATGGAATAATCTCTATAGGGGCATTAGAACATTTTTGTTCTATTAATGAATATTTAGAAGGAAAACAGGAAACTATCTATGGTGATTTTTTTAAATTTTGTTATAATAACGTTAAAGATAATGGAAGATTATATTTACAAACTATGATATGGGGTGATAAAATTCCAAGATATCCTGAAGACGTGGATGTAAAAGCACCTAAAGGATCTGATGAAAGGGTAACGGGCACTATATCTAAATTGTTTCCTGAATCTTGGCTACCTCTCTCTTTGGAACAAATAATAAATTCTGCAAAACCTTATTTTAATTTAATTAGTTATAATAATGGCAGACAGGATTATATATTGACATTGACAGGAATACATAAAGAATGGTATAATAACGGAGGATTAATAACATTAAAAGAAATTGGAAGAATTTTAATAGATAAAGATTTTAGAAAGAATATTAAATATAAATTAGAATCTATTAAATATCAACATTTTAGAGAGGCTTTTATAAGAAGATTAATAGATCATTATAGGATGTTTTTTCAGAAGAAATAGTTTTTGTATATTAAGGCTAAAGTTTATATAGAAAAAATTTTTAGTTTATTAGATGATAAAGAGCTTTGATGTTATTGTTATTGGTGCTGGAACTGGATTGGATATAGTCTCTGAAGCTGCTGAGAAAGGTATGAAAGTTGCTTTAATAGAGAAAGGACCAATGGGAGGAACTTGCTTGAATAGAGGATGTATCCCATCAAAGATATTATTACATTATGCTGATGTTGCTGAAACTATTTCCAATGCTAATGAATTTTATATGAAACTTGGAAAGCCTAAAATAGATTTTAAAAAAATTGTTGAAACTACATCAAATTTTGTTGATAAAGATGCAAATGAAATTGAACTAGGAATTAGAGAAAATAAGAATATTACTTTGTATAAAACTTTAGGTAAATTTGTTGGTAAGAAAATTATAAAAGTTAAAAATGAAGAAATAAGTGCTGATAAGATATTTATTGTTGCTGGTACAAGACCTAGTATTCCTCAGATTAAAGGCATTGAAAATATAAAATATTTAACGAGCGATGAAGCTTTAAGATTAAAGAAGCAACCTAAGGATATAACTTTTATTGGTGGTGGTTATATTGCTTGTGAATTGGCACATTTTTATGGTTCTTTAGGAAGTAAAGTTAAGATTATTCAAAGAAATAAATTTTTAGTTCCTGATGAAGATTTGGAAATAGCTAAAAAATTTACTGAAATATTCAGCAAAAAGTATAATGTATATTTAGAACAGCAGACTTTAGAGGTTTTAAACAAAGGTAAAAAGATTGTTTTGAAAATACAAAAAAAAGATGGTAAAGGCCCTGTAAAGAAAATAGAAACTGAGTGTTTGGTTGTTGCAACTGGAAGGGTGCCTAATACAGATATTTTAGAGGTTGATAAATGTTGTATCAAAACTAATAATGGATTTATTGTTGTTAATGAATACTTGGAAACTAATGTAGATGGGGTGTGGGCATTAGGTGATATAATAGGGAAATATATGTTTAAGCACAGTGCTAATTTTGAAGCTGGTTATTTAATAAATAATGTTTTTAATAATTTAAGAGTTAAAGTTGATTATTGGGCGATGCCTCATGCAGTTTTTTCTTCTCCTCAACTAGCTGGTGTTGGTTATCCTGAAGACCAATTAAAGGAAAACAATATTGCTTATTTTGTTGGTAAATATGATTATATAAATACAGGAATGGGTGTTGCTTTAAAGGATAAGAATGGTTTTGTAAAGATTTTGGTTGGTAAAGATAAGAAAATTTTAGGTTGTCATATAATAGGAAGTGATGCTTCTATTTTGATTCATGAGGTCATTGTTGCTATGAAATCTGGAAATGGGGATATACATAATATAACAAATGCTGTTCATGTACATCCTGCTTTGTCTGAGGTTGTTCAGAGGGCTGCTTTTAGTATTCAATAATGGTTGTATCTTTAAATTTTTGTAAAATTGTATGTACAAATAGTACATTCTTGAATATATCCTCTTATTTCTTCTTTAACGCTATTCAAGTTCTTAGTTATAAACATAGGTTTTAATATTAAAAGAAAATAAAATAAACTATGGTAGATTATAGATTTCTATGATTATTGGAGCAGGGAAACTTTTAATAAAGCAAAAAAGTTGCATATAAATATTGGATTAGGAAACTTGCAGAAAAACTAAGTGTTACTGAAAATGAAGTATATGAGTGGTTATTTAAAAACTATCAAAAAAA
>CAZPBI010000061.1:0-7612 GCA_964584825.1 Candidatus Woesearchaeota archaeon | reverse complement strand
GATTAGTTCAATCTTTGAGGTGATTTTTATTTATTTAAAGGATTGCACCGGAGCTGTAAAACGTAAGTTATATAAACTAACTATTTAACTATCTAAGCAAGATGGAAACCGTAACTATATCAAAGGAAGAATACGAAGAACTAAAGAAAAAGACTGAAGTAGATGAAGAATTACTTCACGAATTAGTTCAAGGATTAAATGACGTTAAGGCTGGCAGAATAAAGGAAGTTTAAAATGGAACAAGAAACAATTGTAATCTCAAAAAAGGAATATGATGGTATGAAAGAAACAATAGAGATTTTGCAAAATAAGGAATTGATGGATCAAATTAGAGAGAGTGAGGAGAATAGGAAGAAAGGAATTAAGTTCAAGAAATTAGATGTTTAGTAGATCTTATGAGTCCCCGTTGCCTCTATTTCTATCTTTTTATTAACATCATCAATTATGTAGATTATTCTTAAGTTTGATCCTAACCAACAAGACCATTTTCCTTCTAAAGGTCCATGTAATGGATGAGCATCTAATGCTTTTCTAGGATTTTGCTTTAATCTTCTTAGTTTATTTACTACATCGTGTCTTGCTTGAATTAGTTTGTTAAGTTTCTTTTCAACTTTTTTATTAGCTGGATGAATTTCATACATTAGATTAATAGAAATTTCTATTGGTTTAAATACATTGTTAAAACTGTTTTTCGTCTGAAACGGTAATAACGAAAAACTTTAATACATATATAAAAGACAATTATTTTATGACACTAAATGGAAGATATGAACCAACTAATAATCCACGTTTAAGTTCTATGTTGGATGAAGCAGGTTTTGAAAGATCAACACCTAGCGAAACAAAATTTGGTGCATATTTAGCAAAGGGTTCTGATTTATTTGTAATATTAAACCCTAAAACAGGAACTGGGGTACATGATCATCCTAAACATAGGGGCGGTACATTAAGCTATCTTGGTCCAATAGAAGAAAGCAATGAAAATTTTGAAGATACTTTAGAGTATAAATGTCAGGCGGATCGTAGAACAGAGAGAGTTCCTAGTGAGAAGGATGTTGTTGTTACTTTGTCTCCTGGAGAAACCTTTAACCTTATATATGGATCGGCTACTGGAGATCGTAGAGTAATTGGGCAATTCTATGGTTGTCATAATTTGAGTGATACGTCTATTGCATTATTGGTTCAATCATAAGTATAAATCATGTATTCTGCGTAAAAGAATTTTTGTGTAACTGTACACTACAAATTTATTTAAACATTAAAGATATAAAAAATTTGTACAAGATAAAATTAACGTCCCATCAATTATACCAAGATGGCTTCTTGCTCGGCGGGAGCAGTACTTTATTTATTTTATCAACATTTTATAATGCTATACGTCTACATAGAAATATTTATAAATAATGTAGACGTACCATTATTATGACCTACACTGAAATTAAAGAGAGAAAAGGAAAAAAATATTATTATAGGGCTATATCTCTAAGAAGAGGCAAAAAAATTTCTAAAAAGAGAAAGTATTTGGGGTTTAATCTATCAAACAATAACCTTCTTTTAAAAGAAAGTGAAGCAGATAAAGAACTTAACTTAAAAAAGGAAATTAGAAAAAAAGAGATAATAGAAAAAATAAAACCAAAAATAATTAAAATTTTAAGAAAGAATAAGATAAAAAGGGCAGGAGTATTCGGGAGTTATGCTACGGGAAAAGCAAAAAAGAACAGTGATATAGACATTATTATTGAGCCTACAAAAAATATGGGCTTTAAATTTGCAGGATTAGAAATTCAGCTAACAAAAGCATTAAAGAAAAAGGTTGATTTAGTAAGTTATAATGGAATAAGTCCCTATTTAAAGGATAAAATTTTAAGTCAGGAGATAAGAATAATATGACTGAAAAAGATGATTTGGTTTTTATTAATCATATTTTAGAGAGTGTCAATGCAATAGAAAATTTTTCTAAGAACATTTCTAAAGAAAGATTAATCTCAAACAGATTAAAACAAAGTGCTATAGTAAGAGAAATAGAAATTATAGGAGAAGCTGTTAAGAATATATCTGAAAGTCTTAAGAATAAACATCAGGAAATTGAATGGAAAGATATTGTTGCTACAAGAGATAAAATGATTCATCACTATTTTGGTGTTGACTTAAATATTATTTGGAGTATAATAAAAAAAGATATTCCTGTACTAAAGAAACAAATAGAAAAAATAAAGAAAGAATTGAGTGATTAATTTATATTTGGTCCGATAGCTCTCTACGCCTAGCTGGAGCAGTACTTCTCAGTTGTTAGTTGGTAGTGTTGGGTTTTTGTTTCATTTTGCTTTACATAGCGGAGCATATTTGTTGTTTAGCAAAGAAGTGAGGCGGTTTTTCAGTAATGATTCTCTCCCCAAATAGATGTACTAAACCAGTCTAAGCTCGGTGAGAGCAACTACTTTTTTTTAATTCCAGTTAGTATATATTTTAAATACCATACTCCAACAATTAATAGACTAATAAAAAATAATTCACCCAAACTTACAGCGTAAATACTAATCAATTTCAAATCACTCAATATAGACAATAACTTTACTAAAGTCCAAGAAATTATAGCAACTAATAAAAATTGGAATGCTTCATTAATTTTTTTTCTAGTTACCCATACAATTCTTGTAGCAAACAAAATGGCAACTAAACCATACAAAAATAATATAACATCAAACAATAATTGCTGAATTCTTAATATCATCATAATCACCTCAAATCTTTTTCATCAATTTTATATTCTTTTACTAAACTTAGAGTTACCTTGTAATCCCAACTCATAAATAAAGTAAAAATTATCATGATCAATAACAAAAATAAAAACAGATAATATACATAATTTACAGGAATTTCAACATAATCTTTGGGTTTTATTACATTAAAGTTAATTACACTTTCTTTAATTTCATCTTTAATACTAGCTTTTACAACTAATGAATTTTCTCCCAATCTAACACTTCTAGGTAACTCAATAGTCCTAAAAAAAGAACCAATTTTCTCAACAGCCACAGATTCGCTTTCTATAAAATCTAAATTACCTTCACTTTTAATAAAGTACTGGAAATAAATATCTTCCCATTTTTCTCCCAATCTAAAAATATTTACTTGAAATCTTAAAGGACCATCTGGGTTTATTTCATTCTCAACCAAATTCAATTTTAAATCAACAATATCATAAGCCTTAACACTAATAATACAAATTAAAAAAATAAATACATTAATTAATTTCTTCATGATTAATATTTAAAGAATTTATACTTATATATTTATTTCTTTTTCTTTAAATACTTAATTTCTATTAAAATAGTTATAATCGTCAATAAAATAACTATAATCCAAATTGTTATTACTTTAAAAATATCCCTCTTGGTTACAGGAACGGGTTTCTCTTCCACAACTTCAATTCTACATTCTTTTTTTTCTATAGGTTTTCTTAATTCAGTAACACAATTATTAATATCATAACATTCTCTAGTATTAATTCCATTTATACATGCACCCCAGTCGTCACATACCCAATTTTCTATACATTCTTTTTTAACTCTAGATTGTTTTTTTTTTGAAGCCTCGCCTTTGCCTCCGCTAGCCACAATCGCAGTAGAAGTAGGAATAAAACTTTCAATTGTAGTATATTCAGAAAGTTCAGTTACAGTAAACTCTAAGGCACCATTAAAATAATTAACAATGTCACAAATATTAGAAGGGCAATCTACACCATCCTTTAAAATTTTAGGGTCTTTAAAAGTTAGATTATACAAAAATAATGTCGCAGCCTTATTTAAATTCGGTAATTCACTTGTATTCACAAAAATCCTATTATAAGAAATAATTATATTGCCTAAATCTGTTATCTTTCTTGGTAAACATCCAGCATCTTTACCATCATCCACTAAATCTATAATATCATTAAAAATAATCTTGCCATATCTTGTAGATTCTAAAGTCATGCCAGAAACTGCTCTTTGTTGCAATTTATTTAAAGAACTAAAATCCATAGTTGTCCCATCAAAATAATTTGGTACTAAAATCATTTCCCCTAAAGAACTATCAATGCTAAAAGTAACTTGTTCGCTATCATTTATAAAATTAAAACTGTCATTTGCATAAATTATTATTATATGTGTACCTTCTGTCAAATTTAAAGCAGTATTACCAAATAGGTAAACGTTAGGACCATTATTTAGATTATACCATACCCTACTTACTTGAGAATAAGGTTCAGAAACTAAAAAATGTAAACATATATTATTAACATGATTATATATTTCAGCTTTAGGATAAGTTAAAATTAAACCAGGAGGGCTATTATCTATTGTTATAGAGATCTCAACATTTTGAGAATTTCCGTTAACAATAAATAAACTTAAAATAATTATAAAATACAATAATAATATCCTCTTGTTCTTTCTCATTCATATTATTTCTTTTTCTTTTTTATGAAAATATAGATAACATATCCGATCAAAATAACTACTAACATTATAGTAGTTATCTGATAATTAGAAAATTTACCTGGTTTTCCTTCTTCTACAGTAGGAACTTCTATAGATTTAACTAAAACAGGAAATGATTTATCTATACTTATACCTAAATGAACCATCCCGGCTTTCTCTGTTTTTATCTGTCTAAAAGATCCCTTAACAACATATTTATCTCCTATTTTAGCATTTTCCTCTACACTTACCCTAACATTAACTATAACATCTTTACTTCCTGGAGGGACAACATATTCTAAATTAGAGTCTATTAAGCTTGCAATTTCAGAACCTTCTTTCAATTCAGCCTGTAATACAACTTCTCTATCACCAGTATTCTGTAAATAAAACTGTACATCTTTAGTTTCTCCAGGACTCATTATTAAAGGGTTATCATCCCAATAAAAAGCACTAACTCCAACAATTGCATTAGTAAAAGGTAAACTAATTATTAAAGTTAATAGTACTAAATTAAAGGTATTTTTCATTTTATCTCCTATATTAATCCAATTATCCATGCACTCCCCCCAGTAGCAGTAGTTGAATAATCTTGCTGTCCAGCACCAGCACTTACTTGAGCTAAACAAAAGTATATATCCTCTGTTTTTATAGGTTGTGCACTTGATCCTCTAGG
This sequence comes from Candidatus Woesearchaeota archaeon, assembly GCA_964584825.1. Taxonomy (GTDB): domain Archaea; phylum Nanobdellota; class Nanobdellia; order SCGC-AAA011-G17; family JACPIM01; genus CAYIBE01. The sequence goes on along the minus strand of CAZPBI010000061.1, from coordinate 2,476 downwards.
TAATGTAGTCCCCGCTATATTTACAGCACCACCATGACTCATAATCTCTCCAATGCAATCATCTAAATCATTAACTCTAAAATCATCAGCTAATAAAAATTCAGTACCTCTAGTTACCCCAGGTATATTAAATGCGGTTACAGCTATAGATGGAGTTCCACCATTTGTATTTCCTTGATTAGTTATGGTAATAGGATCATTATTTGATAAAACATTAGTACTAGCCAATCCTATAACTGGCCATGTTAATGATCCAATATTCAATGAAATAGCACTAGTACTAGCTAATGTAAATGAAGTTGAAAAATCTGCTCCAATAGCTCCTTGTAAATCATTCACAGCAACATGTACTCTCCAAGTTCCAGGAGCATCATAATATTCTATGCCTATAGTACATTCATATTCAGCATTACCTCCAACATCTGGCATTCTAGTACATAAGGTATCTTCTCTTACAGCTTCTCCTGGTAATGTACTATGTGTAAAATTAGCCCTTGCAGTACTATCAACCAAATTACTTAATCCATCAGGATCAGTAGCCCTGAATCTAAATGTTACAAATGTAGTTCCACCTGCAGTTATAGTCTGTGCAGGTATTGCATCTACAGAAACTATTGATGGAGGAGCTCCTACTATTATTGCAATATTTACAGGTTGGGTTTGTTTTCCAGTTATTAATTCTATTGTCTTTTCAAAAAAGTTAGCATTTACAAAAGGAATTATTAAGATAATTAAACATAAAAAGCTATATTTTTTAATAATATCTTTGTCCATAATTAAAATTACGTTAATTAACACATATATAAATCTTTTTTTTACCCAGTTAATCCAATTATCCATGCACTCCCCCCAGTAGCAGTAGTTGAATAATCTTGCTGTCCAGCACCAGCACTTACTTGAGCTAAACAAAAGTATATATCCTCTGTTTTTATAGGTTGTGCACTTGATCCTCTAGGTAATGTAGTCCCCGCTATATTTACAGCACCACCATGACTCATAATCTCTCCAATGCAATCATCTAAATCATTAACTCTAAAATCATCAGCTAATAAAAATTCAGTACCTCTAGTTACCCCAGGTATATTAAATGCGGTTACAGCTATAGATGGAGTTCCACCATTTGTATTTCCTTGATTAGTTATGGTAATAGGATCATTATTTGATAAAACATTAGTACTAGCCAATCCTATAACTGGCCATGTTAATGATCCAATATTCAATGAAATAGCACTAGTACTAGCTAATGTAAATGAAGTTGAAAAATCTGCTCCAATAGCTCCTTGTAAATCATTCACAGCAACATGTACTCTCCAAGTTCCAGGAGCATCATAATATTCTATGCCTATAGTACATTCATATTCAGCATTACCTCCAACATCTGGCATTCTAGTACATAAGGTATCTTCTCTTACAGCTTCTCCTGGTAATGTACTATGTGTAAAATTAGCCCTTGCAGTACTATCAACCAAATTACTTAATCCATCAGGATCAGTAGCCCTGAATCTAAATGTTACAAATGTAGTTCCACCTGGTGTAATAAATTGTGTATTAATAGTATCAATAGAAACAATCCTAGGTCTAGCATTGTATGTTACCCTAAAAAATAAAGTATCAAATGTCCATGTTTGCGTTACAAATTTGGGCCCCGTAATCTTTTGTGCCTGGGCCTTTGCCAATGCCCTTGTTCCACCAGACCCAAAAAAATTACTACAAGTCCAACTTTCGCTGCTTGCAACATCAGTACATGTTACACTGCCAGGTTCTGAACTAGCACAAGATGGTAATATTATATCAGTCCACGAACTTCCGCCATTTGCATCTACACCAACTATACAAGTATGTTGTGATGCAGATCCCCAGAATTTATAGCATAAAGAAACTTGCTGTATTAGAGTACAATCTGTTATAGCAGCATTATAATAACTAGCATTAACACCGCCATATCTTGAAAAACCACCAACTCTACTAGTTATTGCAGTCTCAAACAAGGAGTCATCACAACTTAACCTATCTGTTTCTGAACATGTTGAAGGATAAGCCCCAGCACAAGCAGAATCAAACACGTTTTGATTAATCTGTTCATTCTGGGTAGCACAATTTTGAGGTCTTAAGTCAACTACACCACCAGGTTCAGCTATAGGATCAACAATATAATCAATTTCTAAATAAGCATCTTGTCTATTATCAACATTCTTAATCTTAAGATCAAATACATCTCTGCTTCCATTCAATTCATTTAATAATACCCTATAATATCGTTCTTCTTTAATTAAATCAAATTCAGTAATCTTTTCATCACTTCCTTCATAATAAACTTCAATAGTAGTATTTAATCCTTGAATATTTCTAGCATATAATGTGATATCTTTACTAGAATTCAATGGTCTTTCAAATGTAACTCTTACATAATGTCTATCTAATATTCCCTCACTCCATACTCCGTCTAATGCTTTAACTTCATCATAAATATAACTAA
>CAZPBI010000060.1:7262-7776 GCA_964584825.1 Candidatus Woesearchaeota archaeon | reverse complement strand
TACGCAGGCATATATAAAAATCTAAAGTTTTAATTTATAAAGTTTGCTTTTAGAACAGTAGATAGGAAAGTACAAAGGTGGGCGGAGATTTAAAAAATTCATCAGTAGAGAGCTTCTCGTTGTGGTTTTTGAGATAGAGTAGTGCAAGATGCTTTTGTTTTAACCTGTAATAATTTAGTCTGAGTTTAACTCTCTTTTTATAGTCTTTAGATAGAGTATTCTGTTGCTTCCATTTCTCCAGTTTATCTTTATTTTTCTCTTTCCGTTTACCATATGATTCTTTATTATCTTTTCTTTGATTTTTAAATAATTGTCTAATGTGTTTTTTTAATTCCTTCACACTAATCAGTTCATTTTTATATTCTATTTTGTAGTTGTTGATTTTTGATTCTCTTTGTTTTTTGTTCCACTCTCTAAATTCCTTATCTTCAATGTATTTTTGAGGATAAAGTTTAGAACATGAAGCGCATTTATCCTTCGATCTATTGGAAAGTAATACTAGTTTGTATGAGCA
>CAZPBI010000060.1:3965-7252 GCA_964584825.1 Candidatus Woesearchaeota archaeon | reverse complement strand
CTAATCATTATTTAAATATTATCATAGGAAAGATTATACTGATTCCTAATTAAATTTTTGATGGAGAAGAACTTTCTTTTGTTTTACCTATTGATATATCCTCAGAATTAACCTTCTTAGTTGGTTTGTCTATATCCTTTATAATCTCCTCTTGTTTTTTATTTTTCTTCCTTCTTTTATATTTACTCCCAGCTTTAAAGGACAGTATACCAATCACAATAGTAAGAATGGGCCATAAATATTGGTATTCTTCAAGAAGATATTTAATATGAAAAAACCTCTCATCGGTAAATTGATGATTGTCGCAAATAAATATTACTTTAAATTTATAATCATCCCCACTGAGACCAAAAGGTATAGTGAAATTTCCATAAACCCTAAAGAAATGTAAATCATAATCTACAATTGGAATTTCTTTAAATTCAACAAAAATCTCTGAGGCAATAATCGTTTCTCCTTCAGTTATATTTCTTTCAAAAATATGACTATTACTACAAAAATAAGTGGCGCTTTGTTCAAGGGATCCCAAATGAATATAATTTTTATTTCCTCCTTGAGCATATGAAAAACGTATTGATTCTTTTGTTATATGAAGATCACTATCTGTTACTATACCAAGCAATGTTCGATTGCAACTTCCGGTTCCATGTATTATGATCTTGAATTCGCCATTTTCACCTTCTTTTAAATTTGTATGTGGTAAAGTGGTATCAATAATAAAATTTGGCTCAGACGCAAAGACTACAGGGAATAAAATTGTAAATATAAAAATAAAAAATACAGTAAGAATAATTTCTCTTTTATTCATTTTTCAATTTATTAATAATTAACCAGTAAAAAAAACTATTATTTTACTTATAGCTCTAGCAAAAGGATTTTTATATTGCCCCCTATTTAAAGCTTCTTCACATTTAAGTTTAGCTTCTTCTTCATTTGGATAAAGAAATTCGTCAGGTATAGATGGTGAAAAAGCGGTTGTCATTCTATATTTTACTGGATTTCTCAAATAATCAATACATAAATCAACTCTGTGTACATCACTATCATCTTTTAAATTATCAAATAGGATTAAATTTAACATTTTTTCATAATCTTGGTCTAGTATAGCAATCAATACTTCACGACAGTTTAATTCTCTTTCATAATCATTAGTATAACTAAGTTCTTTAATTAGTGGGTAGCTGTTGTAAACTTTATTGTCCCTAACACACTGTTCTATTCTAGCCTCTGTATCAAGTTTCTGAAAAACTCTTGCAACCAGTAGGACCCGAAAAAGTTTTATACCCTCTCCTGTACTACCAACTTCACATTGTAAATCAACTTTCGATACTTTTCCTATCCATTCATTTGGTAACTTAGGACATTTATGTTCAAAATTATCTTTACAAATTATGACTTTATCAACTTCAAAACCTTTTTTATTAAGGTCATCTGCAAAATGATTTAATTCTTTAATTTGCTCAGTAGACCCAGTAGTACCGCTCCTTTTGGCATCATAAATTGTAATTTTATTTCCATCTATCCTTAAAAAATCTGGCGTATGTTGAAAATCTGGGATAAACTCTCTTATAAACGCTCTTGGAGCGTATTTAGAATCTTGACTTCCTCCTTCTATCACAATGTTTGTTAATGAATTTCCAGAAGCTACGAGTTTACCAATTTCGGTGGCTCTTTGAACATTATTTATTTTCTCAACAGTTCCTGCCACATATGGAATCATTGTACTCCCTTCTAGAGCATACCCTTCTTGTTGTGCATTACACCCGCTCACCGAAGACATAGCAACTAATGGGACGGCTGTATTTAGTAGTCTAGTGTCAGGGAGACCATCTTTACATACTCTAAAAGTCCTAGAAAGCCAACTGCATTTTTTGAAGGTAATATTTTCAAATTGTTTAGATTCATTTTTTATTCCTTCTATTTGTTGCTTCGCTATGTTATTTATTGGAGAAGGGCTCAATTCTATGTTCTTTTTTAGATTACAATTACCGCAATCATTTGTACAAGTTTGACAAGTTTCATTATCCTTACAAGTACCATCACCACAGTATCCAGTTGCAAAGGCACATTCTCCACCACAATCCCCAGGACATGTAGCACAAGTCTCACCAACATCACATACTCCATTTCCACATGGAGTTTTTTCTATACATCCATTTGGAGTACATAATTGTGAAGAACTACATGTAGCTATTTTCTCCTCCTTCTGATCGCAACTATCCTTCCAATAAAGATTATTCATAGAATCACACGCTTTATAAGCATGAGAATCACAAATAGGGATACATTTTCTATCCATAGGCTCACAACGTTCATTAGGTTTACATTCTTGATATAAATCACCAAAATTACCACAAGTATCTACCCAATATAATTTATTATCCTTACACATTTTTTCATAATTAAGAATGCAATTTTTTACACATTCATTATTTCTACATGTTTCACTAAAAGCACAATTTTGAACTAAACTTCTAGGTTCACCACAAGCATCTAAGTAATATATATCACCATCGTAACAAGTTTTTTGAGTTGTAATTGGACACTTATTTATACATTCACCAGAAGTATCGCCTTGATTACACCCCAAACCCAGACTAGCACAATCACTCCAAACATCTTCTTTTTTTCCGCAAGAATCATACCAATAAACGACATCATTTTCGCACTTAAAAGTCCAATGTGTTTTACATTCTGGAGTTGGAGGTTGTTGATGGGCACTAGCTTCAATAGTAAAACTTGCTGTTGGTCCACAGGAATTTAAAGTAAATTTTAAGGGAAGATTTATCAGTTGATAAGTTTCCCCAACAGCAATAGTAGCACCATTTGGTTTAACTCCATCTCGTTCAGAATTAGGAGAATCATATGCTGACTTATCTCCCACACTAGCCCAAAATCTACAATTGCTAGGGCCTCCTAAATTTCCATATAAAAAATCAACGCTATAGCTTACTCCATCAATTGTATATGGAAATTTTCTCTGGTCAGCATTAATTGTGTCTGTAATTGCTGAAACAAATATAGAGCTGATTAAAATTCCAAATAAAAGTAAGATTAATAATATTTTTATTTTTATCACCCAAATAAATCTTTAGCCCAACCGATTTGTTTTGTGAAAACTTCAATAATTCCTTTTGAACATTCTTCACTAGAATCTTCCCCAGGTTTTAATTTTAGAATCTGTTTGCATGAGCATCCATAAACAATCTGTTCTTCTTCTGTATCAGGACATTTATCTTCAGAATTAGGGATACCATCATTGTCTTCATCCTCACCTAATATAGGTT
>CAZPBI010000060.1:0-3955 GCA_964584825.1 Candidatus Woesearchaeota archaeon | reverse complement strand
TTGAATCATTATTTATATCAAAACAACCCTCAGTGCCATCATCATACCTATCCCAATAATTTCCTTCACTCCCATTGTCCCATTTGTTATAATGCGGATAACGAAGATCAATATCGGTATCATAAGTATTATTCAAGAAATTATTATTGAAAAAAATGTGATATTTTGTGTAAACAGTTTTAATTGCTTTGTAATTATCAATAAAATCATTAGCTGTGAAGGTATAATTTGTTTGCCAACCACCAACATGGATAGCAGTTCTATAATATGAAATCCATGGTGAGAAATAATAATCCCCAAAACCATTCCCGATAAACTTATTATTTTTTACCAATCCTTCTTTCATGTTTGTTGTATATCCCGGAGAGATAGATACGCCAATACCCATATTATCTCTAATAATGTTATCCTCAATTCTTACGTCTTTAACTTCACGAACTTCTATGCCAAAGTCATTATTTTTTATATTATTCTTTATTATATTAAAATCACCACCAGAATCCAACAGGATACCGAACCAACCGTTTTTAAATTCATTTGATTTTACCTCACCAAAATTAGAATTAAAGAAATATAAAGAATAGAATCTGCTATTAATCCTGTTATTATAAACCTTAGAGTAATTTGTATGCTGTATTCGTATAGATGCTCCTTCAACCATATTATTATTTTTTATTGTTATATCTTCTGACCAAGCCACAAATATTTGATTGGTGTCTTTATTATCTAGAGTAATATCTGTGCTATCAAAAATATAGTATATCGGTTTATTATTAACCTTATTAGATGTGTCGATTGAATTATCATAATGGATTTTCTGATCATTCACAGAACCACTTAACACTATTATTCCCTCTTTATTTCCAGAAATCTTATTTTCTTTTAAGAGATTATGATACGAGCGTACAAAATAAATTCCATAATACTTATTATTATTTGCGATGTTATTTATTACAGAATTATTATTACTACCATCCCAAAAATCAAATCCTTCATTTGTGTTATTATTTGCTGTATTGCCTTTGAATATGTTAAAAGAAGAAGTTTCTAAACGAAAACCAGTTTCTCCATTATCATTTGCAATATTATCTATGTATTGATTATAATTTGAAGGAAGTGCTGAATTTATACCATATCCTATTGGAACATAAACTCCGCCATCCATATTATTTTTAATTTCATTCTTCTTGAATATGTTATAGTTAGAGTCATTTTCCAGTACTATTCCTAGATGACTGTTTTGAAATATTGAATCAGAAATAGTATTATTATCACTATCCATGAAATAAAGACCAAAACCATATCGATCTACTCTACAATCCTTTATAGTTACTCCATCAATTCCCTCTACTTTTATCCCAGTTGTCCCCCCTTGAAATTCATTATAGTCTCCAATAAGCTTTGCATCATTACAATCCAAAACAATATTGTTCGTTTTAATAGAGAGTCCATCTGGCAGATAATATTCTCCTTTACAAAACTTAGTATCTTCTATGATATCCATACCATTAGTAGGAACAACACATTCAACAGCATAAACCAAACCAGAAAATAAAATTAAAATCAAAGTAATTAATATTATTTTACTGTAATTTGAGTAGTATTTTTCATCTGTCTGTTTTCCTATCCTTTCTTTTTTTCTAGGCATACCCCCCTCCTTAAAAACTTAATTTATTTTAAAGCTTTTTTTATTAATTTAACCACTGCCTCATTATTATTCTTTAAATTTTGATCTATTCTAAACTTTAGTACTTCTTTCCATGTTTCCTCATCAATGTCTAAGATTAGTTTTTTAGCCATAAAATAACTATTTGTAATGATCTATTTATAAGTATTTATATACTCTAATGATTATTAATCAATATTAATAATAGTTAATAGAAAAGTATTTAAATAAGTTAGCATTAATAGTTATTAATGATTATTAACAAATAGGAGGTGATTCGATGAAACTCTGCAAATATTGCAAAAAACAAGGTAAGTTCAATCCAACACTAAGAAGAATACTTTGTAATGAACACCAAGAAATGGATATGCAATTTAGAAGTCTATGGAAAGCAATAGTGGATTTACAAATGAGCCCTAGAAGCAGGTACTAGACCTACCTCTAGGAAGAGTTCCCCATCTTCAAATGAAAAACCCTATAGACTATCTGGATAAAGAACTTAATAAAATTTTTGATAACCTTAATCAGAACTGGGTTAAGGTTTCTTCTATTTTATCTAAGCTAGATTTATCTTTCTTAGTTAAAGAAATTACCAGAAGAGAGCTTCAATTTACAAGTGAATCTTTATTAAAATTATATTTATGGAAAAGGATTAGGGGGATTAAATACCATTCAAAAGTTCTTAAACAATTAACTGAAAATCAAGATGGCGCTTTTGATTTAGGGTTTACTAAAGATGATAAGGGTATAATAAATATTCCTAAAAAAAGAACATTAAATGAATTTCTTCAATTTAAAGTTAGAAAAGAAGTTAGGGAATTATTAGATATCATAGCACAGAAAATAATAGCTATAGCTACAAAGAAAGGAATTATTTTAGATTTAAAGATAGTTAAAGAAGAGATTAAAAGACACAATAATAGAGTAGAACAACGAAAAAGATTAAAAGAAGCTACAAAATTAGTTAAAAAACTAGTTTATCCTCAAATACAAATTAAGTTAAGACATAACGCCAAATTTACTATCAAAGATTTACTTGATGTTCTAGTTCACATTGCTTATTCTCATGATTTTACTACAAATGGCTCAAATACATTTCAAGAATTAAATAAAGATAAACAAGCACCAAGTGGAGATTTAATGCTTTATCATTTCTCTAAATTACAATCTGTAGATAATATAAATGAAATGTTTATTTCTATATTTGATATAATCTTTAATTTTGCTAAGCAGAATTATAAATTACTAAATATAAGGAAAGTAAATATAGCTTATGACATTCATAAAATCCCTTATTATGGTGATAAGAATGATCCTTATATTGTAGAAGGAAAACCAGATAGAGGTACCACTCATTTTTATCAATTTCTTACATGCTCAATAGTTATTGCAAGACAGAAATTTGCTATTGATGCTATTCCTGTTCATAAATTTGATAGAATACAAGACTTATTAAATAAAAGCTTACTTAGAGTTAAGAATAAATTACATATTGATAAGGCATATTTTGATAGAGGATTTGATAAGCCTAATATTATTAATGTAATTAAGTCTCATAATGTTAAATTTATTATACCTAAAATAAGGAATCCATTAATAAAAGTATGGATGAAAAAATCTGAGGATTGTAATGCTAGAATCATTAATGATTTTGAGATTGGTAAGAATGAGAAAACTATTGTGAATTTAATTTTAGTAGATGATGATGAGGGTATTAAAAGAGCATTTATTACCAACTTTGATATTCCTATCCAATTAAGTCATTATTTATATTCTTGGTATAGTAAAAGATGGGGAATTGAAACAGCTTATAGGCAATTTGATCACGACTTTAAGGCTAGGACAACTAGCAAGAACTATCATATTAGATTATTTTACTTTCTATTTTCAGTATGTTTGTATAACCTTTGGATTTTAGTGAATATTTGTGTTTCTTTAACTTTATATGGAAGATTATCAGATAAACCTATAATTACAGCTAAACTATTTGCTGTAGTGCTTTATCGTGTTTCTTATGAAGATCCTCCAACATAATTTTTCGTGAACGTTTTTCTAAAAGGTTCTTATAGAAAGGTTCTAGTTGGATTTATCTTATTTTAGTGTTATTTCTAATAAATTACAACATGAAAGTCGAATTTCTGGAAATTTTTTTAAAAAATTGGTGAGCTGAGAAATAAAAATTTGATAGAAATAGTGTATTTTCCTTTAATTCCATCTTACATTCCTATCTACTGTAGAAAAGTGAATCCCCACTGGCGGATTCGAACCACCAACCTTTCGGGTTGGGCT
>CAZPBI010000059.1:4646-7986 GCA_964584825.1 Candidatus Woesearchaeota archaeon | reverse complement strand
TCTTTTAAGAGAATTTTTACAAGTAAAAAACCAGCCAGAAGACTTGATAAAAAAAATATTTCGTAGATAAATACAAAACCCAACTAGAACGCTATTACTTTAAAGAAAAAGCCAAGCCTTTCTAGATAGTTTTATAAATTAGTAGCACAAAGTGTCCACTATATTAAACTTTAATAATCTTTGGTCAACACAGTTTTAACACTTTGAGGAATACAAGTCATTTGTATTCCCATACACCACTTACCATAATTTTTAATGATATTTTAAGATTTTTTAAGAATGTTTTATCATTCCATAACACCGAACTCCAATTTCTCAATAATTATAAAATCACAAAAAGTAATAAAAAACATCAAAATATGATGTATACTATTAAAAACATCCTTATCAATTATCATATCGACAATTTTAGCCTTCCGATAATTGACAACCACGTTACACTTTATCGTTTATCTTATCATACACACTTATAGTGTATGATAAACGATAAGTAGTGGTTTAATTAATATACAATCAAAAATGACTAAATTTCAAAACACAATAAAAACCATTATGGGAGTTCAAACTCTTCCCTATAAGTCCTTTTAAGAACAAATTTGAGGTGTTTTATACTCTTCATACCTTAATTTTTGAGTATAAGTGTAACACCATCATTTAAACACCTACATTTACCTATTTTCACATCACCAAACTTTTTCTCCAAATAAGAACCAATCTCTAAAATATTATCAACAATAAAATCATTTTCTTTTGGGGTTGTGTGTATTCCTTTGTTTGATTTGATTGTTAAAATTATCTTCATAATAAAAATAAACCTTCCTTCTTTTTATTTGTATCTCCAATTTACCATATACTCATTCCGTCTTTAATGTCTTCTTCAACTTCTTCTTTTGGGAGTTCGTTTTCTTCATAACCCCAAAATCCCATATGTTTTTCTTCTTCCTTATTTTGTTCTCTCAATCTTTCTTCTTTGTCCAAATCATTTTCCTCAACTCCATCAAAATAATTCTTTTCCCATTTCCTAAACATCACATCATCAGCCGAACTTATTTCATCTTCATTTTGTATTGGTTCATTTGGTTCTCTGTCCCTGTAATCCTCCATCTCACATAACTTACCCTCTCGAGGTGTGTTAATCAAATATGGCACTGGTCCACATCTTCTTTCTATTTGTTTTTTTAATTGTTCTTCCTCAAATAACAATTCTTGTTCGTATAACTTTCTTTCTTCTTGACAAGTTGATTCATTTATCTTTTTAATAAGATGTTTACATTCCTTATTACTTATCACTCTACCTTTCCTAACTTTGTGTGTTACATTAGTTGGTAAGATTATATATTTTCTAAAATCATCACAAATAAACTTTAGGAACTTCCAAAATCTAGCCCCTTTTTGAGTTCGAGCTATACATAAATATTCTCCATCACCAAATTCCTTATATATAAGAAAAACGAATTCACTCGTAGTCCTAATTGGTCCACCATAACCTACTACCTCAAATATCTCCTTACTTTGTTCATAATCAATTGTGTGTAGAGTTGGCCAGTCACTTCTTTCTTCGTGTCTTGCCATTACATTTTTAGTAGGAACCTTTACTTTCTTCTTAATTTGTATCCATAATGGTTGTGTCATTTTAATTTCCTAATGTTATCGCCTCTTTCAATTTTGTAACATACTCCTTTAGCTCTTGTGATGTTGAATGTTTCAAAACATAGTTCATAACAAATAACCTCATTGTTAAACTAAACCTTTGATTTTGATGTGTTGAGTATTTTTTCAAGCTCTCATCACTAAGAATAAGTCTTTTGAACTCTTCCATTATTTCATAAAACTTTCTATTGTAAATTATGTGCTCGTAGTAGTATCCTTCACTCATTTTAATTTTTCCGTCGACGTTTTATTAATTTAACAACCTTTTGTAGAATTTAAAGGTTGTCTTGATGAGTATAACATATGTGTTAATCATAGATGATAGCACCAATAAAATTGCTGTTTAGCAACCTATATATTGAGTATTGTTTACTTTTTAGGATTCCTAACTCAAATTCAAGTCACACTTAGGAAATACCAAACAACCATTTGGTTTTTTAGTTTAAACATTTACAATAGAAATTAAATAAAGAATTGATGGGGAGTATTATTTGGTTGCATACCTCAAAAGATAACCGCTCTTTCTCCTAACCTTCTTATCCTTACTTCCTTTAGGTCTTCCAATTTGTTTACCTTGAAGTTTAGCTCTTTCAAGCCCCGCATTGACTCTTTCTTGTATTAACTTTCTTTCAAATTGAGCAAATGCTCCTGCTATAGACATAAACAATTCTCCTTGTGGTGTTGAAGTATCAAATCCTTCTGTTAATGAGATAAATTTCACCTTCCTATTCCTAAACTCTTCTATTAGTTGAAGAAGATGTTTTAAACTTCTTCCTAACCTATCAATTCTCCAAACCATAATACCCTCAAATTGTTTATCTCTAATCTTACTCATCATAACGTCTAATTGGGGTCTACTTTCTCTAACTCCAGAAGCAAACTCCTTAAACACTTCGTATTCCCAACCTTCTCTCTTACACTTTTCAATTAATGGAGTTAGTTGATTATCTAAGTTTTGTTTATCTTCATTTGTCGACGCTCTACAATACAAAGCTATTCTCATTTTAAGAACTCCATTAGTTTTAATTGTCCTTTTAGTAATCTAATTTCTTTTGGTTTCTTCACTTTTCCTATCACTCTTACACTCCTCGCAATAAAATCTTTTTCCTCATCCCAATATCCTACAACCCTAACTTTCCAATAAGCTCTTATATTAGGAATAAACCTACTACAATAAACATATACTCCATTATTTAACAAAAAGTCACATCCTACAACTCCCCATTCTTGTCTCTTTCTGTTTATTGAATTGGGTTTAATTACTCCTTCTATTTTAACTTGTTGTGTTTCCATTTTAATTTAAACCTCTGGGATGTCAAATAGAATTGGAGCTAAAGGAAGATGGCTCTCCCTATCAAAACTACTTGACATTTTACCCAGAGTATGATTAGTTAACATTTTGGACTCCTTTGGTGTATCCATTATCATTTTTCACTAATTTCTTCCTTCTAACTAAATCACTAAGAACTCTACCCATAACAGCAATACTTCCTATAGAATCACAAAATTTGATTAAATCTCCTCTACTAATTGGAGTATCACAAACAATAGTCATTATCTTATCTTCCATTAACTGAGCCTTAGTTTTTCTTTTGACAGTTCCTATTCCTTTTTGTTCACTTTGTTTTATTAAAATAAATCTTATCTCTTTGGTTTCTCTTTTATTATTAATGAACTCTACCCCAATTTC
>CAZPBI010000059.1:0-4636 GCA_964584825.1 Candidatus Woesearchaeota archaeon | reverse complement strand
CCAATTTCTAATATACCTATTTCACCTTCCCTTTTCTTCTCATTATAAATTGTGTATTTAGGTTCAACACCTTTCCTATCAATAAAATAAACAACATCACTATTTGCCTTAAATTTCATTGAACCTAAAAATGATGTAGCTTTCTTGTCAGTATGATGGAAAAAACAAATTGTAATTTTGTATTTATCAACTAGTGGTTTAAAAAATTCATTATAAATTCTTGTAACATCTTTTGCCTTGTTATCATCAACTTGTGGTGTGACTGGATTAATAGTATCAACAAACAAAACCTTAATCTCTTTCTTAGAAATAAAATCTTCTATCATGGTTCTAAAGTTTCCATCTAAAATATCTCCACAATTTTCACGAGGTAAAATATATAATGGTAAGTTTTTCTTCCTAATTTTCAATCCTCTCATAATTGCTTTTAATCTTATTTTGTCTATCTTCTTATGGTTCTCCGCAGATATAGTCCCAACAGCACATTTTTTAACTCTAAACTTTCCCAAATATTTTTTTCCACTAGCAATACAAACAGCCCTATACAACCCATCTAAACTTTTAAAATGCCCAGATTGACTATAAACCATCTTAATCTCTTCAGGGTATACAAGTTCCTCAATTATATAGTTCTTAGATGGTTTGTAATTTTCATAATCACTAATAGTCCAAAATTTTAATTCATTATTAATATTAATTTTAGATTGAGGTAGTTGGTTTGTGTTTATCAAAAATTGTTTCGCATTTTCAAAAGTTAATTCTCGATATTGTGGATATTTTTCTCCATGTGTATTCCACTTCTCAAAAATATGTTCTCCCATATACTCAAAAATTTCTTCTTTTGTTTTTCCCTCTTTCAATAATCTTAAGATTTCGTGAAACTCTACTCCACTCATAGTCTCATCTATACTTTTTCCAATAACAAAAGTAGTTCCATCACTAAATTTGGTTTTAAAAATTTCCTCTATTTCAGTTTGAGAAATTTCTTTTATCTCATTATTATTAATAATTTTGTAAGGTTGTTTATTTGGATGTATTGAGTTTGCACCTACAACTTGCATATTCACACATCTTAATTCACCAACATCATTAATTTTTTTATTGATGTTATAATCACTAAACAAAAGATAATGTCTCTTTTTCGAGCCAGTCTCAACAATTAGTGTATCCTTAAATTTCTCGTCGTAGTATGATACTAAATTTGGATTATCTAAATCAAAACAAATTAATCTTCCTCTACCCATCAAAATTCCATAATTTCCTCCCATCTCTAAATGTTTTAATAATTTAGGATTGTCAAACTCATAATTATTTGTATTTTGCCAATCTTTCTCAATAGGTCTTTTTGACTCTCTATCTAATAAAACAAACCTAAATTTTCTCTTCCTAAATTGTATTGGTATTTCAATAGTCATATCGTTTTTGAACTCCCATAGTTGTGTTTATATTTGGTGTAGTAAAAAAATTTAATTTTGAAATTTTACATCATACTTCTTACAATATCTAAGAATCGCCCTCTTGCGTGGTTGAAATTTTTCTAATATTTCTTTTAAACTCATTCCACTTTTAGCAGCATCCACAATTTGTTTTTTAACTTTCTCATCATATCTTGGTGGAGCTTTCTTAGATTTTACTAATGACACCATAGGTTCTACCTCCTTTTTGTTTTCTTTTAATTTAGATAAAAGTAGTTGTGCCATCATTTTTTAACTTCCATTTAATATTACACCTATTCATAATCTCCTCATTCTTTTTGATTAAAAGATTAATCAAATTTTCAATTGCCTTAAAAATTTCTTGCTGTTCCTCAAAAACAGTTTTGACTGGTTTGTATTTAGCCATCATTTTTTTAATATCTCCTGAACCTGTTTTAAAATTCCTTCCCTACAAATAGAAGATATACTCCTCTTACTTTTTTCTACAGCTTTCACTATCATTTCTTTTTGTTTCTTAGTTATTTTCACAATGATTGTTTTATTGTTCATCTTATACCTATATTACTAATTTAATACAATTTAATATATCTATATACGTTTATAAATGTTTCTTTCACCTAAATTTCAAATAGTATACAATTTTAAACGATATATTTATAAATCAACATCCCCAACATTCTATATGGTTAAAAGAAAAAGAGGTGACCGAAGTGGTAATATTCTAAATGAACTCAACCTTGTAGTCCTCAAAACAATAAAAAACAACCCCAATAAAGACTTGGGAGTTGGGGATTTACAAAAGATGTTGAAGTTATCACATATGAGTCTAAAAGAACACGTTAGACACCTAGTTAAAATAAAACTAATAACAATAAGTGAAAAACAAGAACATGGTAAGAAACCATTAAAGATTACAAGTGATGGTGAAAAGATTTTAGAAATTTTTGATAGGAATTTAAAAAAATAAATTAGATTATCAATAACTAAAAAATTATTTCTTTCTCCAAAAGAATCCAGCCTTACTTTCCAATCTCTCTATCTTCCCTTCCATTTGTAACTCCATCAAAATTCTATAAAGAGCATGCCAATTTATTATTTTCTTTTCTTTGTCTTGAAGCTCTGTTAAAACTTCATTGGTGCTTTTTATTTCACTTTTGGATAAGATACTCAAAACTATTTCTTTGTATTTACTCATACAAAGATTTGTATCAAAGTCTTTAAATCTCAATATCCAAATCTTTAGTCCAAAGTTATACAAATGTTTAAAAAGATGGTTCCTATATATTTTTATAGTCAAGTTAATTGACTTTATTGAAAGGAGGTATAAAATGAAAAAGAGTATTTTATTGGCAACCATAATTCTTAGTATTACCTTAATAAGTGTCTCTTTTGTTTCTGCTGGTTGGTTTTCAGATATTTTTAATAAAGACAAAGGGGTTACTGGAGATGCCATAGTAAGCACTTGTAGTAAATATACATCATGCCAAAAGTTTAATGAAATTTGGGTTAACACAATATACCCTTATTCTCAAAACTATGTATCATTTAAGACAGATGCTATTGTCCAATATTCAAAAGATGGACAAAATAAGAACACTTATGGATATGATGCTAATGGTGGTAGAATTACAGCTAATGGTGATTTAACACTCGACCCTTCAAGGAATGTTGTAGTTAAATCATTGGTTTTAGTTTCTCCAAATGGTTCTAAGTGGAAAATCAAAGTAAGTGATTCTGGGCAGTTGTCTACTGAAAAGATAATTTCCAATACAACAACACCTGTTTATTAAATTTTATTTTTTATTACTTTTTCTTTTTTATTTTTTAGTTATGACTATAAATATTATTAATAATTCTCACTAGTATTCAAATTCAACAACCTAAAGATATAGGTTTTTAATTCTCCAACAATGTTATTAGTATTTGTAGTTAAATTTTGCACATCAATTTGGAGTTCTTGATTTTTTCTTTCAAGTTCATCTTGTTTAATTTTATTAAATTGTTTTTGTTTTTCCAATTCAATTCTTAAATCGCCAATTTGAGTCTTCTCAAATTTCTCATCAATTTCTTTTTTACCTAAATCACGACTTATATAAATATCTGGACAAGGCGAACAAAAATTCCATCCATATCTAATACATAACTCTTGACGATTAAGTTTGTTAGCGTAATAAGTTGCAGAACTATGACGGAACAAATGAAAATAAATTTTCCTACCTAAAATTCTATTACCAAGTCTTTTTAAAAATTTTAAAGTGTTTGTGTAATCACCAACAAAAATAGGCTCATCTTCTTTTATTCCTTCACTAATCCTTTCGTTAAGATAATCTCTAACAGCCTCAAAAGAATATTTCCAATACAAACCAATTGTTCTACCTTTTGTTTTACTATACTCCTCTTTCAAAGTTAATTTAACAAAATTATCATTTCCATTTGGAAGTTGTATATCGGAAAATCTTATGTTACAAAATTCTTCTGCTCTCATTCCACCATCATAAAGTAGGCTTATTAAATATCTCTCTTTCGCAGATTTTGTAGATTTATACAATTTTTCAACTTGGTCTTCAGTTAAGTAGTCTGGGCTCTTTTGTTTTAAGTGTGGTCTAACTTTTAGTATCTTCACCAACTTAGCAGCCTTGTCTTCTCCCAATCTCCAATTTAAATAAAGTATCGTTGTATTTTTTATTTTGATTTTACCTGTTTCCGAATAAGGTTGATTTGTTATAATTGTTTCACCTTTCTTAGTTCGTTTTTTAAAACCCCAATTCAAAGTATTCCTCAAAAATGCTTCACTTAAATTTTCAGTGTCCTTTATTGTTAGTTTAGATGTTGGTTTATTCCAATACTCTAAAGACACTCTTAAATCTGCTAAGTAAGATATTAATGTTCCTTCAGTTGGTTGATTACCCGTTATTTTACCTATTTGAAACTCTCTAAAAAATTGAGGAACAAACTTTTTATCCTCATCACTAATCTTCCACTTTTTGATGTTCTCAATTTGCCTACCTAAGTCAAGTGTTCTAATGGGTATTTTTACATTATTGGTCATATTTCTTATTTTAGATAGTTAAATATCTAATTGCATACATAAAGAAATATAGGTATTTAAGCTTTTCTAAGATAGTGGACATTAAGTTCCACTATATTTATAAATTAATATTCTAAAAGCCATGAAAATGGATAATTATGATATTACTACC
>CAZPBI010000058.1:0-8051 GCA_964584825.1 Candidatus Woesearchaeota archaeon | reverse complement strand
ATTGTTGTTACCATATAATTATATAACTATATATTATATATAAATCTTTCGATTCCATGGATAAATATTAACAACTATTAAGTGATTAAAAATAGAAAGACCTATATACTAGAACACCTATACTGAATAGTAATAATAATAAAAAATTCATGTTTATTTATATAGAGTTATAAAACTAACTAGAGACCCAGAAGTTAGACTAATGCTACATGGTAAAGAATGCGAAGAGCTTGCTCGAAGAACTAGAACACCAATGGAGCAGAAGATAGTTGATGATTACGTGGATCAATTAAGAAGAGATGATGAGTATAAACGTAGTGGCGAATGGCTTGATGACAAGTTTAGGAAATAACCAAGAGAAGGAAAATTAAATATAAAACCTGAATTTGATGGAGTTTATGGATCGATAATCTTAGATAAAAATAAAAAATTATTTCATAAAAGAGTCTGGTGGATTTTTAATTAGTTTTTATTTTTTTCTATTTTATTATAAATATCATTACATCTATTAAACATAATAATGGCCATCGCTAAAAAAATAATGGCAACAATAGTAGATAAATCCAGAGATAAAACTTTAGAATCAAAAAATTCTTGCGTTGCGAAAAATATTAGTTGAAACTATTTTTATCCAATATAACCTAGATCTCTGTTAATTTTAGATTTTTTTATTTTTCTAATACTACTTAAGTTAATTTTTTCTTCTTTTTGTATTTCTAATATCTCTTCTTCAAGGTCATCTACTTTGATATTAAGTTTTAGTTTTGAATTTAGTAATTTAACAATTTCTTTTGCAGAATTAATCCCAATGTGTGAAGGATGACCATAAGTTTCCGCCAATAATGAAATTGCTGGGATATTTCTTTTACCTGCTAAGCCAACTAGTAAACCAGAGACGCCAACAATTGGACCAACAAAACCATACATGCTGTTATTTAGTATTTTTTTAGCATATTTTTTTCTGATTTTTTGATTATTTGCAGCTGTATATACTTTGGGTTCCTTTGGATTTTTTCTAAGCGCTATTCCTCCTAATGTGATTATTTCCTTTTTTCCTTTTTGTTTTTCAACTAAATCTAGAATTTTATCACAGAATTCGTAACATGAAGTTTCATCTATAGGTTGTATGTCTCCTGAAATTAAAAGTAAGGTGTGGTTTTTATAATTTTTATAAAACACTTCTATTGTTGGTAGTTCTATTAAATTTTTTTCATTAACAAATACGTAATGAGGGAATTTATAAGATGTAATTTCTATTAATTTTTGAGCCTTTAGACTATCAATAATGAAATCTGTAGCTATTTTTCCTACATTTCCAACTCCAGGAAGACCCTCTATTAAAATTGGATTTTTTATTTTGGGATTAGCAATTTGATTTATTTTCCACATTTTTACTTTCTAACTGTTTAAATCTTCTTCTATATTGGCCGTATTTGTCTAAAGGAGAGTATTTTGCAGGTTTTATACTTATCGTTTTTTGATTACAATGTTCAGATTGTAGTGTATAATTATCACAAATAATACATTTTAAGATTTCTTTTGCCATGATGCTTCTGATTTAAAAGATTTAGCAATTTCAATAGTATAACCAGAAATTTGCTGTAATATTTTTTCTGCGTCTTTAAAATTATTTGCTGTAACTGTTAAACCATATCTTGGGGCACTGATGTAATTTAATTTAATGTTATATGAATGTTTTTTTGCATATTCTTCTGTTTTTTTACATGTGGTTTTAATTATTTCAATGCCGTTAGTTTCTTTAGATTGGATAGTTAAAATTGCTCTAAGCTCTACCTCAAGTGGTTTTATTATTTCTTTTATTAAGTTTATTAACGATTTACCATCTTTATTTTTTAGGTATTCTACTTGTGATATCTCTTCATTGGTTATTACTTCATTAAAAAATGTAGTTAATGAGCCATAATCTTCTATTATTTTGTATCCTATTTTATCATAAAATTCACCTATAGAAATTTTTTCATTTTTTGCAAATAGTTCTATAACCTTTTCTGATCTTTCTTCTTGTTTATATTCCTCTTCTTTTTTCTTTTTTTGTTGTATAGAAACTCTCCTTAATGATAAATCTATGTGTTT
Organism: Candidatus Woesearchaeota archaeon; assembly: GCA_964584825.1. Lineage (GTDB taxonomy): Archaea > Nanobdellota > Nanobdellia > SCGC-AAA011-G17 > JACPIM01 > CAYIBE01. The sequence goes on along the minus strand of CAZPBI010000058.1, from coordinate 5,957 downwards.
ATTTCCTTGGTGAATTCTTAGTACTTTACATACTATAACTTTATTTTCTCTTACAAAATCACGTAGATTTCTTATTCTGCCCGGGGAAATTTCTGAAATGTGGACCATGGCCTCTAGGTTTTCATATTCATCCAGGTTAACGAAAATAGAATGAGGTAGTATTTTCTTTACTGTGCAGATTACAAGTTCATTTTCTTCTGGGATACCTTTCTTTTTATAGAACATATTACTCAAGAACTTCTAATATTTTTGATTTTACTTTTCCTTTTCCACCTACGGGTTCTATTAGGACCTTGCTGCAAACTAAACATTTAATTTTACTAGCTGGTTTACCAAAAACAATTTGTTCATTCTTGCATTTAATGCATTTTACTCTTATGAATCTAGATGTTGGTTCTTTCCTCATATTAATTCAATTTTTTTGCTCCTAAAACCTTTATTTTGTACAGTTATTTTATTACATTCTGTACATTTAAATCTTAAGTCTGCCTTTTTACTTATTTTGGCGCCTGTCATTTTATATTTGCTTATTGCCGGTTTTGAACCCCATCTACCAACATTTCCATAAGATCTTCCTCTACCTCTTTTTTTGGCTCTTTGGATAGAGCCTTTCTTAAGTGCTCCTCTATTTTTTTTCTTAGCTATTGAAATCTCTTGGTTAGTATATTTTTTACAAAATTTACAATATTTCTTGGTTTTTTTTGGAATTTTCAATTTTAATCTCTTGTGCTCTTTTATTTTTTATTAATAGTGATGCTGATTTTGTAGGTAGTGATGCTATGTCATCAGAATCAAAAGGGCCATATATATTTAAGTCTTCGCCCATGAATTTAGGTACTGCTGTTAGGAAACGTACCAATTTATTTTTTTCTTGATCTTCTGTTTTTATATCTTTCGGGTTTGTTATTTTTGGTAATTTTAATGATAATATATTATGTAAGATTCCGTCTTTATAAAGTGTAATGGAACTTACAATAGACTCAAAAAGTTCTATTTCTTCCGGCAATAGATTAGATAAATCTATCTTAATTTGTGTTCTAGAGGAAAACAATGCAAGTTGTAAGATCTTGTTTTCTCTTCTTTCATATAATTCTTTAAGTAGTTTTTTTGTATTTTGTATTTGTTTTTCAGTTTTTGCTATCTCATCTGAAAATATAGATTTTTTAGATTTTTGTGTTTCTGCTATAGATTGTTTTTCTTTAAGATATTCTATAACATCAGAATAAAATGTTTCAGATAATTTTTGTATTTCTTGTTCATATTTCTCTTTCCTAAGAGTTTCGTATATAGACTCATATGTAATAATTGTGTTTGGCAATTTTTCACCTTGTAGATCTACTTATTATTTACTATTAAATATTGTTGTTTTCTATCGTATTAATACAATAATTTATAAATATAATGACTAGATTAGTTGTATGTTCAAATTTTTAAAAGAAAAATTAAAGGAAACTATATCGAGTATAGGTAAAAAGGTAGATGAGGGGGCTACAGAAGAAGAAAAACCTGTAGAAGAGGTTAAACAAGTAATCAAAGAAAAAGTAGAAGAAGAGGTAAAAAAGGAAGTTAAAGAGAAGAGGGGCTTCTTCTCATTTTTTAAGAAAAAATCTGTTTCGGAAAAGAAGAAAAAAGAAAAAACTAGAGATAAGATAAAGGAAAAAAAGAAGATTAAGAAAGAAATTAAAGAGGAAGGGGTTAAAGGCGTTAAAGAAGAAATAATTGAAGAAAAGATAAAAGAAGAAATTGAAAAGGAAGAAAAAAAACTGGGCATTTTTGGAAAATTTAAGGAAAAAATTATAACTAAAAAGATAAGTGAAGATAAGTTTGAGGATTTATTTGTTGATTTAGAGATTACTCTACTTGAGAATAATTTTGCTTTTGAAGTTGTTGAAAAATTAAAAAAAGATTTGAAAAAATCGCTTGTTGATAAATCTATATTGAGGAAAGAAGTTAATGATATCATTAGAAGAACATTAAGGAATTCTATTAGTGAATTGTTTGTGAATGGGTTTGATTTAATGAATAGACTAAATGAAAAGAAACCTTTTGTTATTGTGTTTTTAGGTATAAATGGTGGAGGAAAAACTACGACGCTTGCTAAGATTGCTCATTCATTATTATGTAACAAAAAAACTTGTGTTTTAGTTGCCGCTGATACTTTTAGAAGTGCATCGATAGAACAGTTAGAAGAGCATGGAAGGAGATTGGGTGTAAGAGTTATTAAACATGATTATGGAAGTGATCCTGGTGCAGTTGCATTTGATGGAATAAAACATGCTGAAGCAAAGAAGGTAGATGTTGTATTGATAGACACAGCTGGTAGATTGCATAGCAATAAAGATTTAATGAGAGAGGTGGAGAAAATTATAAGGGTAGCGAAACCTGATTTGAAGATCTTTGTCGGAGAAACTTTAACAGGGAATGATTGCATTAATCAGTCAACTGAATTTGATAAAGCTATCGGAATAGATGGCATTATTTTAACTAAGGCAGATGTTGATGATAAAGGTGGTGCTATAATCTCTATTAGTTATGTAACAAAAAAACCGATTCTCTATCTAGGAACTGGTCAACTTTATACTGATCTTGAGAAATTTAACCCCCAAAAAGTTATAGAGAGGCTTGGACTATAAAAATATTTCTTACTCTTAACAAATCATTTTCATTAAAATCTTTTTTAGGATTACTGAGTTAGCTAGGTCAATGTTATAAAGATTTAGAAAAATTTGATAAAGAAATACTATTAAAGAATTTTGGATTTTAAGTATATGTTATATTTAACAAATGATTATATAGTGATTAGTTTAGATGTCGGATATGCCAAATTTCAAATTCGGGAGGAGATCACCTTTTTAAATAAATTGCCGAAGGATTGGTTGAATCAAAAGTATACTACTATAGATGATAGACCCACTATAGATGAGCTCTTACAAAAAGTAGCAGAAGAACATATTAAATTGCCATTAAGTAAATTGGATCGTTTAGAATTGAAGTTGCGTGATTATATATACATTTTGAGCAGGAATCAGTATTCTAAGAGTATTAACATACATATAATTGGAAATATGATCACATTGGCTAAAGGAGGGAGGATAAGGAGAGATATTATAGAAAATTATAAAACTGCATTGACTAAACATGGAAAAGATCCAGATAGAGGTTATTTAGATTAGCTTTATAAACTATATATTAAGTTATATATAAGTGGTATTAGATAAACTGAGTGATTCCTTAAAAAACGTATTAAAAAAGATAGCTCGAGCTGGATTTGTAGATAAGCAACTTATCGAGGAATTAGTAAAGGAAATACAAAAAGCATTATTACAGGCAGACGTTAATGTAAAACTTGTTTTTGATTTGACTAATAATATCAAAAAAAGGGCCTTAGATGAAAAAGTTCCTCTCGCTTTAACACAGAAAGAGTATATAATCAAGATAGTTTATGAGGAATTAGTAAGATTTTTAGGAGATGAGAAAAAAGAATTAGATCTTAAAGACAAACCAAGCAAAATAATGTTAGTTGGACTTTTTGGCAGTGGTAAAACAACTACTGCTGGGAAGATTGCAAATTACTATAAAAATAGAGGTAAGAAAATAGCGATGATTGCATTAGATGTTCATAGACCTGCAGCCATAGACCAACTTGAACAAATAGGTAAAAAAATAGATGTTAAGGTTTTTTCTGAAAGAAATGAAAAAAATCCTGTTAAAATTTATAAGAAATTTGAAAGAGGCATGGAAGATTATGATTTAATATTAATAGACACTGCTGGTAGAGATGCTTTAAGTAATGATTTGATTCGTGAGATCGAGGAATTGAATTTTGTAATTAAACCTAATGAGAGGATTTTAGTTATTAGTGGTGATATTGGGCAAGCTGCGCAGAAACAAGCTGAACAATTTCATAAAAGCGTAAATATAACTGGGATAATTGCTACTAAGATGGATGGAACTGCTAGGGGCGGTGGTTCACTAGTCTCATGTGCTGTTTCCGGAGCACCGATAAAATTTTTAGGTGTTGGTGAGAAAATGAATGATATAGAAAGCTTTAATCCTAAAAGTTTTGTTAATAGATTGTTAGGGATGGGCGATATAGAAGCTTTATTAGAGAAAGCAGAGGAATTGGATAAAGAGAAAGTTGAAGATTTAGGAAGGAAATTTTTGAAGGGGGAATTTAACTTTTTGGATTTGTATGAACAAATTGAATCTGTTAGTAAAATGGGGCCGTTGAATAAGATTGTTGAAATGATCCCTGGCTTTAGTGGAATGAAATTACCTAAAGAGATGTTAGAAGGTCAAGAAGATAAGATGGAGAAATGGAGATTTATATTACAATCTTGCACTAAAGAGGAATTGGAAAATCCAGAAATATTAACTTCTTCTAGAATTGAAAGAATTGCTAATGGCAGCGGAACCAAAGCACAAGAAGTAAGAGAATTGCTAAAGCAGTATAGGCAAGCTAAAAAATTGTTAAAGGTAGTTAAAGGTAAAGATCCTTCTAAATTAATGAAAAAATTTAAAGGAAAAATTCTTTGATTTTAATGGTGTGGAGGTTTCCAATAATTATTTTTATGTTTTTGGGTTAGTCTCTCATGTATTGTATCATAATCGTTAATTATTGTTTCTCTAGGTTTTATTTTCTCTCTTATAAATGGTTTTTCTGTTTCTTCAATTATAGGCAGATAGTTTGGGGTAGGAGATTTATATTCTGCCAATACTTTACGAGATTTTGTTCTGTGGAATCCTTGAGATAATTCTTCTTTGTTTACACATAAATTTTTCGATTTAGTTCTCGATTCTAAAGAAGATTTTAGTCGAATTATATTATCTTCTGGATTGAAGATATCGTAGATTTCAGAATTTTCTGACATTTTTGGTTCACTCCCTAATTTATTAATATAAAGTCATAAATATTCTTTTATAAGCCTTACGGAAGGTTTTTAATTTGAATTTTTTAATTATTATATCATGGAAAATATTATATCTATGGGTGCAGAGGCAATTTTAATTAGAGATGGTGATAAACTAATAAAAAGAAGGATTTCTAAAGGTTATAGAATCAAGGAAATTGATAAAAAAATAAGAAAATTAAGGACAAGAAGTGAAGCTAAGTTATTAAGTAAATTAGATTTTGTTCCTGAAGTATTTAATTATGATGATAAAAAAATGGAGATAGAAATGAATTTTATTAATGGTAAGTTAGTTAGAGATATATTTGATGATTTAGATGAATATGAGAGAAATAGGCTGTGCATAGAGATTGGCGAAGATATTGCTAAGATGCATGATATGGATATTATTCATGGAGATTTAACTACTAGTAATTTTATACTAGAATATAAAGTATATTTTATTGATTTTGGGTTGGGCTTTGTTTCTAAAAGAGTAGAGGATAAGGCTACGGATTTAAGATTATTAAGACAAGCTTTAGAGAGCAAGCATTATAAGTATTTTGAAAAAAGCTATAAGAATATACTGAATGGTTATAAAAATAGTTTACGTGCCAAATTGGTTTTAGAATGGTTAGAAAATAAGGTAGAGAAAAGGGGAAGGTATAAAAGAAAGGAAAGGTAGGATGGTAATTAAAATATGTCAAAATCCTAATTATAGAAATAATTTAATTAAAAAATATTTTGTTTACCAAGGAGAAAAACTAATTGGGGCGAGAAATGTATATGGTATTGTAGCTTTACTAAATTCATTAAAACCAGAAAAAGTAGAAATAGATACTAAAACTTTTTTTGATGATAATAGTTTAGATAGATTAGTTCAAATTCTACAAAATAGACATTTGATATGAGGAAAACTTTTTATAATATGTTTTAAACATTTTATACTATAGCCCCGTAGTCTAGGAGCTTTTCTTGGAAGAAAACCTTGAAAAAATAAGCTGGACGATGGCCAATGACGCAGGCCTTTGGAGTAAACTGCTCTGGAGGGTTTGATTAAAAGAAGAA
>CAZPBI010000057.1:0-8114 GCA_964584825.1 Candidatus Woesearchaeota archaeon | reverse complement strand
GGTTATTGTTTTGCTAGGTGCAGTTGGTTTATTACTAAATTTATCTAAAATAGCAATAACATCAGTAGCTATATCTATTCTTCCATCTGGAGCGCTCCACTGTCCATTTATAAATGGCCCGGCAACATCACCCCATCTGCTTGTTAATATATTTAATGAACTAGAATAACAATTTGTATCATTAACATTACAACCTTGTTCAATTGCTTGAACATCATAAATTGCACTAGGCACAATTTCAGAGCCATAAGTATGTACTACTCCATAACTACTCCAATCCGTATAAAATGGATTACATCCCAATTGTGCAGCTACAAATATTGGTAGTGGAGTTGAGCCAGAACTTCCTGATAATTCTGTAACATTTCTTGGTTGTACAACCCAACGATACTGGCCTTCGAAACCAGCAAAATTATTTATTCCAGGAAGATCAGTTAATCTAACTCTTAAAGCTGTTTGTTTTCCAGGATTAGTTGGTATAAATGAAATATATCTGTTTTTCTTAATCGGATTTAGTTCTGATTGCGGTGGTAAGACTCCAGTATCACAAGCATCCCCAATACCATCACCATCAGAATCTTCCTGGCCAGGATTTCTAATAGTAGGACAATTATCTATAGAATCTGGAAATGCATCTGCATCTACATCTAGTACAAGTAGCATGGAATCTAATAAATTTTTTCCATTAACATTACTTGGATTTAATGCATTCTTAATATCAAAAATAAGATCCATCGCAGAAGTTCGATTAAGTAATGATTGATTTATAGTTACTCCGTCATAAACCATAAAAGAGATATATGGCTCTTCTTCTGTTCTTAAATAAGGACTGATAACATTAATTATTTGATTACTTTCAGAATTATCTATAGTAAATGTGAATAATTTAACACGATCATTACTATACCTAATACCAGGCGTTCTAGCTGAATCAAATAATGCTAAATTAAATGAAGATTGAGAAAAACCAATAGATTGGATTGTCTTTTCTTGTTCTTCAATGTATGTTATTTTAAACTGATAGTTACTACCAGCAGCTTCTACCACGTACATAGATATAAACATAGTTATAAATATAAAAAATATTTTGAATACACTATTTGACATTATTATTCTTTTCATCTTACTTAAATCCTGGCGTATTGAATGCATGGGCTGCATTTTGTCCCCACTTTTTTACAGCCTTATCAAATTTTAAGGAATAATTTGTAGGAACTCCCACTGCTTTTGATTTACCAGAGTCGGCATCTCCTAAATAACGAGTATAGTCCCACCTTACACAGCGATATATTGTGCCAGCTTTAGGTCCTTCTGCGCAAAAAGCACATGTCTCAAATTCAAGTCTTGTACCATTTACATTTTGATTTGCAGCCAAAGTACCACTATCATGTAAACTTTTGTTCATCCTCCTTAATGCACTATCGCCTGTTTCAGGCTCATCTGATATAGTTGAATTTGTAATATTCCCCAAAGTATAGTTTCCTGTATGATTCCCCATTTGATTACCGCTCCCCTTATCACTTCCATCATCCCCATTATAATATGGATCTGCCTCTCCTACAATATAATCTACACTGCATAATCTTGCTCCGCCATTAACAGTATCAGTGTCTTGTGGTAATCTTGCTGGATTCTTATCACTTGGTTTAAACGGCTGTACAGTTCCGTCATCTATTAAAGCAAATCTGCAGACTGTTTGTAAGAATACAATCTTTGTACAGTTTTCAGAGCAATTACCAACATAAGTTAAGTTTATACCATGTCCATATGTTACATTAGTAATTTTTTCTCTATCTCTCGTTACATCAATATTAGTTACGCCCTGAGCCAATGCACCATAATTATCATTAACAATAGTAGTAAGCGTGTGTAATCCTACATCTGATGAGGTAGTCCTCCATTCTACAAAACCAGTCCCTGTATTTTCATCAAATGACATAGTTGAAGGAATAGTTGGGGTTGGTTCAATACTATGTTTTGCTGATAAGGAATCATCTCTGCATTCAACAGCATCTGTATCCAATGCAAAAAAATTTACTCTAACAGTTTCCCCATGCCTTGCTGTTATAAAAGATTGGTCTACTTCTAAAACCGGTGCTCTATTTAAATTATTTACAGTTATACCAACAGCCAAGTTTCCACTATTTGCATAATCAAAACAATCTCCATTTCCGTAGAATACAACACTATAAGGCCCAGCTTGGCAAAAATTTGGTGTCCATGTAAAAGTACTTGTTGCTTCTCCTAAACCTTGCATAGTAGGATAAGTTGCTCCAAGTGGCAAAGTATTAGGATCAACCCATGTACAAATAGGTCTTTCAGGATCAGGAGGAACCCAACCAAATGTTACAATAAATTCAAGAACATCATTTTCATTCATTTTACAAAAACAATTAAATTTATTTTGACATTCTTGATCTTTAAAATTACATATAGGCACAACAACAGTTTCTAAACCACCACTATTTTCATTTACCTTGACTTCTATTCTAGATTGCTCATAAACAGTGTTCTTAATGATTATATTGCCATACTCGATTCCATAAACATAAATAATAAGACTAAATATAACAAAAAAACCACTTATTAGTAAAATTCGTTTAATCTTAAACACCCCTGGAATTAATTTAACAAGTAAAAAGAATATAAAAATATTTTGTTATTAGAATATACAGTAATGAATTAATTTACTATAATATCAAGTTTTAAACATCTAGTTTTATTATTTCAATTATTCAATAACCATTTCCATAATGGAATGTAATTTATTTTCTTTTTATCTATTATTTCTGTATCTTCTTTATCTTCTGTAATAACAAGAAGATTCTTACATCTTAATTCCCTACTTGCTTTTAATAAGGCCCTAATCTCACGTTTTTTTGTATCATAGTCTGTAATATTATAACAAACCTGTATAATCTGTTTTATTTTCAATCCTTCTTTTATAACAAAATCAACTTCTTCTTGTTGTGGATTTTTCCAGTAATATGTTTCAATATTTTTATTTAATGTCTGTTTTCTAATTAATTCTAAAGCTATTACATTTTCATACAAATGAGAAATATCTTCAGTAAATCTAAAACTTATTGCTTTAATCATTCCTGTATCTATGGCATATACTTTTCTATTTTCCATTAAACTTTCTTTCTTTTTAAAAGAAAATTTTTCAATAATGAATATAAGATAACTTTCTTGTAAAAATTCTAAATAATTTTTAGCCGTATGATCACTTCCCAAATTAAAAACATTTTTTAATTTATTATAGCTAATTTCTCTAGCAAAATTAGATACAATATAGTTAGCCAAATCTTTGAATGTTTTTACATATCTTACTCTATGTCTTAAGAGAATATCCTTAAGAAGAATTGTCGAATAAAGACTTTTTAAATATATTTTTGGATTTGGTTCTTTTAATGTTTCTGGAAAACCACCATTCTCTATATACTCATTGAGATTTTTTTTAATGATACCTATTTGTTTGGTTGTATCTGTCTTTAGATCTATTTCTTTATATTTTAAAAATTCCTTAAATGAAAAAGGTAATAATTCAAATGCAATATGTCTACCTGTTAAATGAGTTGCTAATTCTTTACTTAATAATTTAGCATTACTTCCTGTTACAATAACATTAAGTCCTTGCCTATGAAGTCTATTTACAAACAATTCCCATTTATTAATATTTTGTACTTCATCTAAAAATAAATAATCAATCGCGCCATAAATCTCATATATTGTTTCCATTAGATGATCCAGTTTCTCTATCTCTATCCCACCAAGTTTTTCATCATCAAAATTAATATATCCAAATTTTTTATTTTTTAATAGTTGAAAAGATAAAACTGATTTTCCGCATCTTCTAATCCCTGTTATAATCTTAATAAGATTACTTTTGATTAATTTTTCAAAGTAGGAAAGATTCTCTCTTTCTATGATTTTCTCCTTCTCGAATTTTTCTTTTAATTCTTCTCTTTGCTCCATTAAAATTTTATTGAATTTTTCCATACTACTTAAATAGAAGTGCGAGATATTTATAAATTTTTCGCATTTTGACTATGTAGTAGTATACGGAAATTATTGTACCCCCGTTTCTTGAAATAACAGTCAGATATTAATTGGTAGGTTTTCTAATAGGAAAGAACTCACAGCTTTCCTTACAATGGTTAAATTAAAAGAGGAAAAATTGAAATGGGCGCTGAACCAAAAAGACAAAAAGAATAAAGATCTATCTGGTGTGTGGTTCACATGGTAAATACAACATCTTGTATAACCCTATAGGATTTCAGTGAGTCCTAGGAAGAAAAAGATTTATATAGTTTTAGCGTTTATTCGTTAAATATGGCAAAATATAGAGGATTCCATTCAGTTGAAGAAGTAATAGAAACCTATTTTCCAAACCTCGCAAGAAAACTAGAAGAAGAAAGAATTAGAAAAATGAATCCAGAGGAACTCGGAACATATATTGTAAAGAAAGTCATTGATAGCGGCAGAAATAAAAGTGGTTTGGTGGGTATTATAAATTAATTTTCTAATTCATTAAATAAAATGTTCGAAGTTATAGGAAACCTTTTATAATTAATTTGCAAAATCCATCAAAGAGCACTATTACTTATATATTTATGGTTGGTTTCCTAACTTTAGTTATATTTAGTTTTATTTATATCGAGTTTGTCTAATAATTCCTTCTCAACCTTAAAACACCTAATAAAGATAAAGCACTTGCAATTATAGCACCAGTAGCAGCAAATTCAGGAATAATACTTCCACTTACCTTAAAATTTTTGCTTTTTTTACAATTATCATATATTAATTCAATTTTATATTCACCTAAAAATTTAGAATCAAGTGGAACATCATACACCTTAAAATTATTTATTTTACCATCATTATCAGTAGAAACAACACTGCTAAAAACATAATCATTTTTTAAAGAAACAACACTATAATCTAATTGAAAATTTTCTGGAAAATTATCACCATTAATATAAATACTTTCTCCCAGGCTAAAATTATTAGGATTTTTATTCCCAGAATCAACTAAATGGATATTACCTCTACAATCTAAAGCACTTACATTACTTATAAAGATTAGAAATACTAAAATATATATTAATTTACTCATTTTTAAAAATGCTATAAACAACATATATTTAAAACTTTCTATTTTACAATAACATATCTTTATCTCATCTGAGTAAATAATCTTGATATTTTATTAAACCAAAAACTTAAAAAACAATAATTAAAATATTTTCTTTATGGAGATAGTAAGAAAAGACTATACAGTAGATCTAGAATCTGATAACAGCATAGAATCTGGATTAGGAAAACTATCTATTTCATACCAAAATAAACAAAAGTTTACCTTATCTAAAACTTATCCAACTCTAAAAAGTATAGTAAAGGGAGAACTTCCTAATTCTAGGCATGAATACATTTATCATAAAATTGAAAGCGTAATACATAATATATCTTACTTTTTATTAAACGAACAAGGTCCTTATGTCTCTAATCCATCATTTAGAAGAGTTCACTATGTTCCAATAACATTAGAAGAATTAGAATATTTAACTGCTAAAAGACCAGATAAAAATAAGAAACTATCCCTTGCAGAAGAGGTTCAAATTTTTACAGCATTTAACTATCATAAAAAATTATTTAGCGATGAAGAAAAAAAAATTTTGAAATCAAATAAAGAAACAGGGCATCACAACAATGTTAAAGAAATGTTTAGAGAATACGATATAACAATAAAATTTCATAACTCTCTGACTCTAGCTAATACCCCCTTAGTAAGAAAAATGATTAATGATTTAAAACCACCTTTAGAATACGATGAGGCATTATACTTTGGTACTATGGGACTTAGTAATGCGATTAAGAAATTTGACTGCAGCAAGGGCTATAAATTATCTACTTATGCATACAATGGGATAGCCCAATATATTAAAAGAGCAGCTAATCTAAAAACAACAAGACAAAAACGCCAAGAAAATTATCTGATTTATGCTCAACATTTAGATCAACATTTTACACCAACGCCATCAGATGATGATTTAATACTCAATGCGATTAAGGGAATATTATGGAATAATTCAAATTTAACTAAAAGAGAAAAAGTTGTATTAGAAAAAAGATTCCTTGTGAACAATTCAAAACCAGAAACACTAGAACAAATAGGTAATTTTTTTAATGTAACAAAGGAAACAATAAGAAAATCTGAGGCAATTGCAATATCCAAATTAAAAAAAGAATTAACTAAAAAATTTCCTTCTCTATTCCATTAATTTCTTTTTTCTTCTTTGTATTTTTAAAATTTCAAAAGCAATCCATGCTCTTGCTACAGCAGGATCTAAAGCATGTAAATCTCTTAGCACAATATCCCTAATTTCAGCAGTTGTCAGTTCTCTTTCTTCAGCCATTTTTATAACTTCTTTTAAAATCTCATCTTCTACTTTCTTTATTTTTACCTTAGGAATTTTTGCCCCTTTACAAGCTTCTCCAACGCATTTCATTATTTTTTTAGGATCAAACTTCTCTTTTTTACCACTCTTTTTTATTACCTTATTTACCATAATAAAAAAACAAAATCCTTGTATTTTTAATAGTTTCTAATGTGAATTTTTAGAAGATAAAAACTCGGTATCTAATCTAAAATGTATACCATATACATTTAAACATTCTGATTGGCATTTTTTTGCTAGTGGTAGATCTTCACTTCTATAAACCATTATTTTTCTCAAATATGGATAAATAACAATCAACCCACCATGTAAATTAATAGAAAATGTTTTATCACTTTTTTTAGAATTCTGTTTTCTCTGTATTTCTAATATTCTACTAAACAAAGTTGATATTTTCTCTTCTTCACTTATATCTTCTAAAGAACACATTCCCACAAATAAATCCCAACCAAACAAACAAAAATACTTTATAATAATTTCTATATTATATCACATCATTGAAAATGCTTCTTCTACTTGATCTTTCTTCCACCCTTTCTTCAATAAAACAAACCTTATTTTATCTTCTTTAACACCTTTAGATTTGTATTTTTTAATAAAATTAATAAGGGGGCCCAATTCTTCACCTTTTAATTGTGCTATAAACTCATTTTCTATATCGCTTCCAACTGATTCATCAACAGTACTTTTTACTTCTATTGTAGGTTTGGGCTCTTTCTTTTTAATTACAAATTTAAATACCAATGCACCAATAACAGCTAAGGAAGCCATTACAATTATAGCCATTATTACTATACTCATTGTATTGCTAGGCTTTTCTATTACCTGTGATCTTTGCTGTGGCGTACTAGGAGTTGTTCCTACTTGCTGTTGCGCAGGAGCAGTTACAACAACATCCCATGACTCGCTTTCAGTATACCATCCATCGCTTACATCAACTTGTATATGATAACTTCCTTCATTAGTAGGAGTAAAGCTAAAAGAGTTTGAAGTTGAACTTTGTAAAATAGAATTTACAGTCCATCTATATGTAAGTGTATCATTATTATTATCTCTAGCATTAATACTAAAACTTTTTGAACCACCCTTATTTATAGAAACACTGCGCTCTGAAGGATTTTTTCCAGACAATGTTGGTGCAACATTTCCACTAGGTTCAACTACATCATCATCCTCACTACTTGTAACCATTAAAGTAAATTCATTGCTAGCAGTTACCAATCCTGAACTGTCATTTGCATAAATAATTGCTCTCTCAGACCCGCTCCATCCAGCTTCTTGTCTAAATTCAGCATCATGATTATCTATTATAATCTGAATATGATCTGTATCATCTGCAAAATAAGTTAAATCTTGTCCTTCAATTTCTTTAAAATAATCATCTAAATTTATCCTTTCAAAATTTTCACTCCAATTTAAATTTGGAATTGGTTCATACAATAAAGGAGGGTCATTAACAGGGGTTACATTTACAATAAAATTATTGCTTATATTGGATAAATTATTATAAGTAGCTGTAACATTTGCACTTACAATCCCATTCCAATTAAGATAAGGTGTTATAGTTACCTTCTTTTCGCTATTCACACTAAAATTTACACTATTGCTGGTATTAGTTTTAAAAGCGAAAATAGTTCCACTTGGAATTGTAAA
>CAZPBI010000056.1:0-8178 GCA_964584825.1 Candidatus Woesearchaeota archaeon | reverse complement strand
CAGCTTAAGCTTCCTACACAAGAAGGATTGATAACTGAAGAAGAAATTAAGCTGCTTATAAGCAATGCTGAGCATCCTAGAGACAAAGCACTAATAGCTGTTTTATATGAGTCTGGATGCAGGATTAGTGAGATATTAACTCTGAGGATAAAAAACATAAGTTTTGATAGGCATGGAATTGTGTTAAGTGTATTTGGGAAAACTGGCAGCAGAAAAGTAAGGATAATTGCATCTACACAATATTTAGTAACTTGGATTGAGAATCATCCACTAAAAAATAATCCTGATAGCCCTTTATGGGTTAATATAGGACAAAGAAACTATCATGAATATATAAAATACCAGGCAGCAAGAAGAGTGCTACAAATTACTTTTAGGAAAGCTGGAATAAAGAAAAGATTTAATCCCCATTTATTCAGGCATTCTAGGGCTACTTATCTAGCTAATCATCTGACTGAGTTCCAAATGAACCAGTATTTTGGATGGATCCAAGGAAGTAATATGCCCTCTACTTATGTACATTTATCTGGAAAGGAAACTGATTCTGCTTTACTAGCTTTGAATGGTGTTAAAATAAACAAAGAAGAAAAAGAATCTATATTAAAACCTATTAAATGCCCAAGATGTGATAATATAAATAGTTTTGATGCTAAGTTCTGCAGCAAATGTGCAGGTATTCTCGATATAGAAACTGCCATGAAGTTAGAAGAAAAAAGACAGAAAGAATTAGAGATGAGAAAATCGAGTGATGAATTGATGAATATGTTAATGAGAGATCCTGAAGTGCAGAAGTTTTTAATGGAAAAGATTACTATGATTGGACTTAAATAAATAAGTTTTTATATAATTTTGTCTTTCATTAAGTTATGAATATACTAAGAGATAGGATTAAAGAGAAACTAATCAATGTTTTGATTCACATATTAATTTTTATTTTGATTATAGTGTATAGAAATCAATTTTTTGTTGAAAGTATGGCATATAATAGCATAGCCATATCAATAATAATTTTAGGATTTATAATTCTGTACGCAGCATCTAAAACTATATCAAAGGCACTTGCACCTAACCCGCCCAAATTAATAACTACTGGCATATATTCAATAATTAGACATCCTCTTTATTTAAGTAAAATAGTTATATATATCGGGCTAGCTTTATATTTTAAATCAGTCTTAGGGATTATATTAATATTAGTATTCCTAATACCACTTACTATTATTACAATTAGAAATGAAGAGCAAAAATTAATTAAATATTTCGGAGACAAGTATACAAAATATAAGAAGAAAACATTGTTTTAATGAAGAATCTACTAGATTATTAAAAGACAGAGATTTAATGGCTATGGACATATGGTTAAAGGTGTATGAGCTTAGGGAGAGCGATTTAACAGTTGAAGAAAGGATAAAGCTATTGGGCGTTATGATTAAATTATATGGAGTGATTCATGGGAAGAGGGTAAGAGTTGAGAGTGTTAATAGGGGCTGTGATTTAACTGAAATCATTGATAAGATGGCGGAAGCCAATAAATAGATATTTAAACTTTTCTTTATACTATAAAAATAAATGATAGGGGTAATTAAAAATGGTGTTAAAACAAGAAAAAATTAATATTCCACGACCTTACATTGGAGTAACTGGACTTAAAACTGTAAAAGATGTTCAAGAGCTTTCTGATATTTGTCTTAATGAAGGTGGTTTATTTGGTCACCCAAAGGGAAGTGGATGGGGCCATATTAATCATGTTCCAATGTATGGCTTTTTATGCTCAAATAAACGTTTGGAAAATCCGTTAGTTGGAGGAACTCAATCGCCGCCCATACAAGACTTACAAACTTTAATACGCTTGACGCCTAATGGTGCTATACCCATGATTCATTATTTTACAACTAATAGAGATAAATTAACTGATGAAATAAAAAGTTTGTTTGACGGTCCTTATAGTTTATATGAAAGTTGCCAAGCATTGCAAATTAATATGGACTGGCCTAGCCAATTTGAAATACAAGCTATTAGACGTTCTTTTCCAGATATGCAAATAGTTTTACAAATACCTAGAAAGGCAATTGGAGGTTTAGACTCTATTGCCATTACAGAAGAAACTAAGAAATACGATTACTTAGTGCAATATGTTTTGATTGACCCTTCAGGTGGAGAAGGTATAGAGTTTGACTTAAATAAGTGTATCAGTTTGTTTATAGAACTATCTGAAAAAATTTGTGGAAGAAATATTATATTAGGCGTCGCTGGTGGATTTGATGGAAGTAATGTAGCAGATCGTATAATGAAGATAGCAACAAATCTAGGTCATGCTTATTTCTGCGTCGATGCACAAGGAAAATTAAGAACAGAAAATAAAGAGTCACTAGATTATTCATTGGTACGAGGATATATTGGTAATGCAGCAGCAGGTATAAGAAATGCTGACCATAATACCTTTTATCAGGATTAAATTAAAATGACTGAAAATAAAACCCAATTAGAAGAAAGATTAGAAATAGAATCTATGATCAATTTTTTTAGAAATATAATTCTTTTCCCAGGACCTCTTGAAGAATTTGAAAAAAAGATGGGACAAAAATATTCTTTTTTTGTATTAGATAGCCAAGAAAGATTGGATTATAATATAAATGTGTTGAGAGATGATTTTGCAAATCCTTTTGGACATTACTTACCAGATTTCCAAAAAAGAATTAGAGAATATACGATTACTGCCCTCGTGAAAGTAAAACCAGTAGATAGAGCTGGGCCAGGAACATTCATATCTGGTTATCCTGTGATTAATCGATACTTAGAAGGAAATTCACGTAAGCTTACAAAACGAGATAGAGAATTACTAGAATCTGGCAAAAAACTTTATTAATATAAATCTTAAATCTTGCGAAAGATGTAGAGAGATTGATAGTATTATTGAGGAGTACGCTAAAAATTCTAATATCCAGTAAATATCAATTTTACAGAGTCTTTATCTGTATTTACAGGTACATCGTAAAACAATTTAGCTAATTTTTCTCTGGCTTCATGGAGCTGTTTGTCCGTGGTTTTGTGTTTTGAAATTCCGCGCATAGCAGCCACTTTTTTTAGCAGTTCTTCTTTTTCTAATTCGGATAGTTTTTCCCTGATAGCATCTCTTACAAACTCGCTCCTGGTACTATACCTATGTCTTGCTAGATTTGTATCTATTTCTTTTAATAATTTTTGTTCTATTTTTATGTTTAAAACTTCCATGGTAATACTTTGTATATATAAAGTAATATTTAAAACTTTCGTTTCTATTTTTAACTGAGAATATATACACAATGGAATTTAATAGGCTCTTTAGAAAATCTTTTTAAGAAGGGTTAACCCCTTAACCCTTATGGGGTTAAGAAAGGAGAACCCAAATATGAACGAAAGAGGAAAGTTAATCTTATACAAAAGCTTTTTGCTTGTCTTGTATTACCTTAATTGGTCTTATAAAAATCCTCAAACTCCTCAAAACAAAAACCTTTTAAATGTTTTTGAATAGTATATAATATAGGACAGAGTTAAAATGACATTAAGAGAGAAATTAGGAATTCCTTCAAAAGAAGAAATAGAAAAATCTGCAGATATTAAAAACTACATGGCCTTAACAGAACTTTTAGAACCAAAACTAGAAATTGAAAGACTAAATGCGTCTATGTCTTATGCACCAGGAAGGGGTGGTTATAGGTTTCATGATAATTTCCATTACGCATTTGTTGATGTATACTGGCAAAAAGTTTCTGGGCATTACTTAATTCTTACGAGAGACAGATTTAAACAACATTTTAAAAACAGGCCAATCAAGCCTATTAATGGGCCTTATGCTATTGAAATTTTAGAGCCCGAAACTAGTGAAGAAGCTGTTGAAAGAAGATGTTTAGAAATTCTTAAAGAAAAAATTAGAAGTGATTATCCAAAAGCTGAGATAGAAGTTTCACTTCCATTAGATTTAATGCAAAGAATTCATATAGATAATAAATAGGTTTTTAAATTTTTCTTTATATATTTAAATAATGGCAAGACAATATACAGTTGAACAAAAAAAAGAAGACCAGTTGTTAGAAAGTATTTTGGAAAAATTAGAAACATTTGATGCTACATTATGGAAGCCTACCGATTTCTTTGCTTATTGTGAAGATGGCAACATGTGTGTAAGTGGAAATAACGATTATGGGTTGCGTATGGGAAATTTTAGTTTCGCTATATCTGAACAACTTGTGATGTATATAACTCAATCAATAGATTTCGACCCAAACATATTTGTAAGTGAATATTATATAAGAATTTATTCAAATAACACAAAGTTATTTAGGAGACTTACAAATAGCAATATGGAAACGGATAAAAGTTTAATTTCTAAAGCTGCAAAATTATATTTCAAAATATATAACGCTAAGCAGGAAGAGACGAGGAGATTTGTATCTGAAAGAGAAGCAATGCAAGAGTATGACCAAAAGGTTGAACAAGGCAGACAGGATTTGTTAAAATATCTTGATAGTTAGTACTGATAGCTTAATTGTCCCAGCTGTTGAAGTTATAAAAGGAACTAAATCCGAGAGCCCTTATTTCAAAATTTTAGTTAATAGAACTTCTAAGAACTTCAAAATTGATGAGATTTATGCTGATAAAGGCTACAGCAGTCGCGAAAACCACGAATTAATAAAGCGAAAGGGTGGAAAAGCATTCATTCCATTTCGCTCAAATGCTAGTGGTAGAAGCAGAGGATCATTAGAATGGAGAAAGGCATTTAATTTCTGGAAAAATAATCCAGAAGAATTTAATAAATCCTACCATAGAAGAAGTCTAAATGAATCTGTGTTTTCTAGCATCAAGAGGACTAAATTGAATTTTATAAGAAGTAAAAATTTAGTTCTTTAAGCTATCTTCTATTATTTTCTGTTCTTCTTTTGTGATACCATACAATTCATAGACTAATTGGTCTATTTCATAATTTGTCTGGTCTATTTGTCGTTTTAACCTGTTTTTTTCAAAATTGTTCTCTGTCAAAATTGAGTGTTTGTTAGTCAAATTAGTTATTGTTTCAACTAATTTTTGAAGTTTTAATTGAATTTTTTGGTTAATTTTCGGTATTGCTATTTTTCCTACATAATAATCATCAAAATCCATAGTTCTTATAGCCTTTCCAAAAATATATCTATATGCATACCACGATATTAAATTAGAGTTAAGTATTGCTAATATCGTTTCTAACTTATAATCTTTATTTGTTAAAATGGTGTTTTCAATAGTGTCTAATGTTAAAACACCAGAATTATCTAGCATTGACATAATAATTATGTGGTCTTTTGGTTTTGTTACATGAGCAACTATTCTCTGAGATATAATCTTTTGTTGTAACAAAAGCTTTACTTTAGAATTGTTAATGTCTAAATTTTTTAAATAATCTTTACTATCATCTAAATGGTATCTTGATATATGTACACCCCTAAATATTTTATAGTTTGACTTATCTTTAGAGACTATTTTTTGGAAAGGCAATCCTCTAGTAGTTTTAGATATATCTTTTAATTGAAATTTAAGAGAAATTATTTTCTTAAATATTTCAAAATCTTCTTTTGAATCATGAACGATTAGAGAATCTGTTTTAATTACAAATTCTTTATTCACATTAAAGTTATTATTATTTTTTAGATTGTGTACTTTATAATTTTTATTATTGCTTCCCTTCTTTACTATAAATATCACTTGCTCTAAAAGAACATCTTCAAAAGCTTTACTAACATCAACCACTAATAATAAATCCTTTATTATAAAATCTCTGCATGGTTTCCATGCTTGGCTATAAGCTATTGATTTTGGTACTATTAATCCCAAATATCCGTCTTTCTTTAATAAACTCATAGCTTTTTCAATAAATATTAGAGCTGTATTCTTGTACGATTTTGCTGTTTCATAATTTTTAGATATATATTCTCTATCTAACTCATTAAGTTCGGCTCCATAAGGTGGATTACCAATAATTACGTCAAAACCCCCATCATCAATGATATTTTGGAACTCTCTTTCCCAGAGAAATGCTTTAGGTTCTATTTCTTTGTTATCTATAATACTATCTCCATTTCTAATATTATCATGTAATTTAGGTAATAGTTGTTTATCATAGACAACTTTTAATGATATACTTAGCTTTGCGATATCACAAGCTCTTTCATCTTTATCGACTCCATATATGCAATCTAAGAATAAATCTGTTCTTTCTTTATATGTTAGAGTTCTATCCAATTTTTTTTCTGATTCTTGTACTGTGATATCAAAAGCTTTTCTTAAGAAACTGGCAGAACCACAAGCAGGGTCTAAAACTTTAATTTTTTTTATATCTTCAAACGATTTACCCTTAATATATTCTTTAAGTGTATTCTTTATTATGAAATCAACTACGTATTTCGGAGTATAATAAATCCCTTCTTTTTTTCTTTTACCAATATCTTCTCTTTCTTTTGACCTATAAAGTAAATAACCTATAAAATTCTCATATGTTTTTCCTAGTATATCTTCATCAATAGTTTCAAAGTTATATGGAATCCTCTTTATTGGACTTCTTAAGTCTTGTATTATCTCAAAAAGAACACTGTCATCAATTATAAAATTATCGCACCAACCCTTTTTTTCAAATAAATCACTATTATAATTTTTTCTATATTCAAGAAATAACTCTTTAATTTTTGGTAATAAATACGACTTGCCAAAATATTTTTCATCCTTTTTTTCGTTTAGATAAGGTTTTAGTTTATTGTCAACTAATTGTTTATCTTCACAAAAACATATAAAAACTAACCTATCTACGAATCTTTGGATTTCTTCTTCTAGATAGTTTAAACTATCTTCATCTTTCCAATTTATGAATGAATTTGTTTTATTATGCTTTAGATTTTTTCTTAGACCATCTCTCCATCTTCGCATATCCACTAAAAGTTCTGCGTCTATCGGATTCCTTCTTTTTTTTGATTTTAAGAATAATGGATTATTTTCTTCACCTTGTTCTTGCCATTTCTCTTTGCTGAAATTCCAAATAGTATCAAATTTATCATCATTTATCAAATCCTCAATTTTAATCCTTTTAGATTCTGCTTGTAAAGGATTTTCAACATCTGCACTACAGTCTAAAATAATAAAATCTTTAAAATTGGTTAAAATAGCAAATGCCCTTTCTTTTCCATGAGCATAACCTATAGTTTGTTGATAAAATTCGTGATTATCTATTATATCTTTAGTTATTGCTTTAGCTTCAATAACAAATTGACTAATCCCATTAATTTGTATCAAATAATCAATTCTTTTACCACCCTGAGGGTATTCTACTCTAAATTCGTCTGGGTCTTTGATATCCCATCCTAGAACTTCATGGATAAATGGCTTAATAAGACTCTCACAAACTTGTTTTTCATTCCTGCTATTTTCATTATTATTTTTAAATTTTCTATTGTAAGAATCAATCAATGATTTAAGTGCTAACTTAGCATCATCCTTATCCACCATAAATCCTTTAGAAACTATTAAATATTTAAGACTTTTGACAAAAATAAGAAATGCGTAATATAGAGTAGCTTCAACTACTCATAAATGTAGCTCAAAGTTAGAAAGAGCTACGCCTATAAATAACTTTCGGTGTAGCAAATGACAAATGATAAACAATCAAAAAGGAAAGAGTATGAGAATACATTAGTATTTTGGTTTACAATATTAGGTGTTCCTTTCGCTATATCATTAGCTATCTGTATAGGTTTTGGACTTCATATGGCAATTGGAATACCAATATCCCTTTTAATAGCCCTTCTTATTGGTGCTATTGCATATATTATAATTTTAAAGGGAGAAATTGGTGATATGAAAAGTAGAGGAACTAATAAAAATGTCAATAAAAAGAAAGAAAAAAAATAAATTATTAGTATTTTTAAAAAATAATTGGTTTTATATATTATTTGTACTTGCAGTAATAATATTATATATCGGTTTAATATTGGCGTTGAAATGAAATCAAAAGAACAAGCATTTGGTACGGTAATAATAATTATAATAATTATTTATATAATTGGTAAGATTTTGGGCTGGTGGTAAACAATGACTAATGGAATAACTAATATTGGGAGTCCAGTAATAACATTCATAGATGCATTCTTAAAGCAAGCAGAAATAGGATAAATAAGAAGA
>CAZPBI010000055.1:0-8223 GCA_964584825.1 Candidatus Woesearchaeota archaeon | reverse complement strand
ATTTTATATCCATAGATGTTAATTTTAGGCCAGGTCCCACATATTGGTTAAATACCTCTTCTATTATACCAATAGCGTATTGTTCAGCTAGGGCTGATAACTGTGTTCCTGGAACAACAATGCCATCTAAATTGAACCTTTTGGCTGCTTCATCATCTCTATGAATCGGGTTATAATCTTTAATAAAGTCGCAGAAATTAATTATTTCTTTACGAGTTGGTTTAAATTTTGCTTTTTTAGAAGCTAGAATAACATTTATTTGCTGTTCTAGACTTATTGGTTCTTTTGGCCCTATACCTAATTTATTTATAATTTTTAGTAATAGTGGAGTAAATGCGTCTTCCAAAATTAATTCTGTCATTAATATTAAAATTAAAAATCTATTTATAAATTTTTCTAATCTATATACTTTAATATATATTTTACTATATTAATGATTGAGCTATTTTAGTTTATAAATACCTCTCTCCATGAATACTTTTGAGGTTTTTATAGCTGTTCCTTTTTGAGTTTTTAGCATTTCTTCTGCAGTCATTTCTGCATTTCCTATACATATTAATTCATCTTTTAATGTAAAAATTGCTACAAGGTCTTTTTTTTTGATATTGTCATAAAGTTTTGATATACCTGAAACATATAAATCTGAACCATGGCATAAAGGATCTACTGCACTATCAAATACCCAGATTTTTGGTAAGTGTTCAGTAGCTTTCTCAAATGGTAAAACTATTTTCATTATTTCTTTATCATTTCCTTCTTTGTAAAATTCATATGCGTCTTTTAGATCATGCAAGGTATACATAGATGCATCGTTAAAAGGGCCTGCTTTGGTCCTATGCAATTGAACCATATGTGCACCACAAGATAAAAATTTTCCGAGATCGTGAACAAACTTTCTTATATATGTTCCTGCTTGGCAACCTATCCTAAAAAGTACATATTTTTCTTCTATTTCTATAATTTCTATGTAATAAATTTTTCTTTTTCTCTGTTCTCTTTTTACAGCACTTCTTACTGGAGGCAATTGTGTTATTTCACCTGAGAATTTTTCAAGTGCATTTTGAATTTTTTCTTTTTCAACTTTGTTATGTAGATACATTAAACAAATATACTCTTTGCCTGCAGGTAACAGGATTTGTACTATCCTTGTTGCTTTTGCTAATGCAATTGGTAAAACTCCTGTCACCTTTGGATATCACCCTTAATTCAATAAGCCTAGTGTACCAGCATGACCTACTTTACCAACATTAAGAATTTTTTTTACATAATCAGCGGTCTGGTGACTTGTAGGACCTTCTGTTTTATTTAAGTTAATTATTCCATATTGAATAAGTTGCGCAACGGGCCTTTTCTCAGGTCTACATCCAAGACTTTGATTTGTTTCTGCTTCTTTTTTTACTAAAATCTTTCTTATTATTTGTTCAAATGGCAATTTACATTTCATTATCAACCTCCATAGTAGAGTGAAATTTATTTTTTCTTTTCTTTTACTTTTGTTTTTTTACTTCCTAATCTACCATACACCTGATCTTCTTTTACTTTAATCTCTTCTTCTTTTGAAATATATTTAGTCTCTGGATATTTTTCTTTCTTTTCTTTTTCTTCAGGATGTTTAAGAATTTCTTTCTTTTCTTTTTCTGTTAATTCTTTAGATTCTGGTTTTTCTTTTGGAGTTACTGTAGTTTCTAATGTTTCTTTTTTGCCTAACCCGGGGATCTTTATTTTAATTTCTTCTTCCTTTTCTTCTTTTTTAGGTTTTAAGAAATCTAAGTTTTTAGTTTTTGCATATTCTGCTTTTACAATGCCATCTTTATTTTTTATAACCTTAACTTCAACATGATGCGGAACATTTTTTCTTCCATGTTCTAGGATTTTTGAATTTAAGTATGGACCAATTTTTACTTCTTTAGATTTCATATGTCTCTGTAAAAATTGTCTTAGTACAATTATTGCTTTGTGTGCTCTCATATATTTAGGAGCTTTCATTACTCCTTTTCTTAGTGGTATAATATAAGTTCTTTCAATTTCTGTCATTTTATTGATATAAAGTATGTATTTTATTTTTTATTATATTGATTAATTCTGATTGGTCTTTATAGTCTATTATTATTTTATTTGGTACCTTTTGGTACAATTCTCTTCTGGTAATAGAACTTGGGTGATTCGGTGCTGATTCTTTTTTTGGTATACTGAGACATGTATTAAACAAATATTCTTCAATAAATATCTTAGCACTTATATCCCTTTGTTGTAAATTTACTGTTTTATTTAAATTATCCAAATTTTGTATTGCTATTTCTTTTGTTATTATTGTTTCTATCATTTGTAAAGTAATGGAATATTATCCTTTAATTCTTTTAATAAATTATTTAGACTTATGTTTGGTACATATCCTCCTTCATCATATAGACTTATTATGTTTGCTATATGATTATTTAAGATTTTTTTAGATAGTTTTGAATTACATTTTAGATATAGATATCTTAATTTATCTTCCAGATACAATCTTGGGACTAAACAATTGCCTTCGAGAGCAAACTGCTCCTTCAGCTCTGAAATATAGTCCGAAAATCTTTTTATATGGGTGTTTATAGATGTCATTTTAAACTTTTAATTTTGTTCTCCTCCAACTTCTTTTAATTGCTGTATGCCTCCCAGGATGAATTCTACGACCTACACCATATATTCTTGGTACAGTCCAAAATGGAGCCCATCTAGTTTGTTTTCTTGCTTTTGTTAATCTGTTTTTTTTGCTAGGTCTTTTGGTGCTCATAAATTTTATGCGTTTCTTATACACTTAACTTCAGTTATATTAAACGCCCTCCTTTTTAGTTGCATACTTCTTGGCTCTTCCTTCAATCACTGCTTTTGGCTCAATAAAGGAAAACCCAACAGCTCTATTTATGTAAGTTTCCTCTGGAAAAATCTTTAAGTTGAGAGTGTATGAGAAATTTCCTGTTTTAGTAGGGTTTATTTGGAAGTATGTCATTTCCTTTTAAATTTGAAATCTTTTTTAGTATTTTGTATTTGTATTAATATTTCTTTAAATTGAGAATCTGTTAGTTTTTGATTTATTTGTCCTGATTGTATTGCTTTATGGAGCATTATAGTTATTTGTAATGCTTTTTCTGGATTCGCTGCCTTAATATTTCCATATCTAGACAATGCTTGTTTGTCTAAATATAATTTTGTTTGATTTTCAATTTGTAAAATTTGTTGTTGCAATTTTAATTTTTCTTCTATTTCATACATTTTTGGCTAACCTATCTAAAAGATTTTTACCTGTTGTGGTTATTATCCTCCCTTTATGAACTCCCTTTACTATAGCTTTTACATAGCCTGCTTTTTCAAGTTGTTGCAATATGGTTCTTATAATTTTTCCAGATCCTTTATAGAATTTCTCTGGTTTATGGCCTCTATTTTTTCTTCCACCGTATAAATTTTTTAATTTATTAGTACCAGTTGGTACATTTAGTATATACATTTTTCTTAAGATCGAAGCTGCTCTTATATACCACCAATTTTGTTCTATTGGCATCCTTTCTCTTGCAGCACTTGTTTTAACATAATTTGCCCATTGTGGTTTCCTTATTACCTCTAACTTCATTAATTCTTCAGATGCCTTTTTAATTAATACATCATGTTTTATGTCATATACTGTTACCATTTTTAAAATTGTTTGCAGTACTAGATATGCTATGTAATAGCCAGAGAAAACTTTCTATGTTGGTTTATAAAGTTTTCTTTATTTTAAATCCCATAGTTGTATCATCAATAGAATATCCTAAATCTTTAATCTTATTCCTTATTTTATCAGCCTTATCCCAATTTTTTTCTTTTCTTTCATTTTCCCTTTCTTCAGCTAAGTTTATTATATTTTTAGGTATTTTTTCTTTTTTTAAAGATAAAACATTAAATATCTTATCAAATTCTAACATTAACTCGTAACTTTTCTTACTACCGCCTCTCTTGTTAACTTCTCTAACAAAATCAAAGATTACAGATAAAGCTTTAGTGGTATCAAAATCATCATTCATTGCTCTAATGAAATTATTTTTTGTTGCTCTAATTAAACTTAAATCGCCCTTATCTTTACTATATTTTAAATTTCTTATAAATTCATTTAATCTTTCTAATCCATTTTTACTTTGTTCTAAAATATCATAAGAAAAATTGATAGGTGTTCTGTAATGATTAGAAATAAAAAAATATCTCAATGTTTTTCCATCATACTTTTTTAAAACATCTTTAATTGTTATTATATTCCCTAATGATTTACTCATCTTTTCTTTTTCTAAGGTTAAAAAAGCAGTGTGCAACCAATACCTAACTAATGGCTTTTTACCAGAAATAGATTCCATTTGTGCTATCTCTGCCTCATGATGAGGGAATATCAGATCAACAGCACCACCATGCATATCATACTGAACTCCAAATTCTTTTTCTGTAATTGCAGTATCTTCAATATGCCAACCTGGTTTTCCATTTTTACCATTCCATGTCCAAAAAGGTTCATTCTCTTTTGAAAATTTCCATAAGCAGAAGTCACCTTTATTCTTTTTTTCTTTATTCTCATCTATTCTGGATACAGCATCTTGTTCTTGTTGTTGAGTTCTCCTAGCTAATTTGCCATAATCAGTAAATTTACTTAAATCAAAATAATAACCATCAGAAATTTTATATGCAAACCCTTTTTCTATTAGCCTTTGAACTTGAGATTTTATCTCTTTTATATAATCTGTAGCTCTAGCATATTTATTTACACTATTAACACCTATTTCCTTCATATCATTTTTAAATTCTTTTTCATATTTTCTTGCTATTTCTTTCCAGTTTTTATTTTCTTCCTTAGCTCTTTTGATTATCTTATCATCTATATCTGTAATATTTTGTAAATAGAAAACATTATACTTCAGATACCTTAAATATTTAACTATAACATCAAACTGCACATATGTTTTTGCATGCCCTATATGTGAAAGATCATAACAAGTTGGGCCGCATACAAACATCTTAACTTTTTTTCTTTTAGTTGGCTTAAATATTTCTTTTTTCCTGGTTAATGTATTATAAACTCTAAGTGTCATTTTTATAGATTAATGCCTAAACTGTGAACTACCCCTAGCTTTCGCAAGGAGCTTCATCATTCTCTGACGGAAGTTACCATCGGCAGAGCTTCCATCTCCTGATGCGTTGATTCCCACAGTTCCTGCGGTATCTTTAATAAGCATAATTTCTTGATTTCTAAAGCTGAATTATAATCTCTTGAAACAACAAATCCACATTTACACTTATGTTTTCTATCTTTCAGTTCTTTAGTAACTTTACTACCACACTGACTGCATCTTTGGGTTGTTCCTTTGTAATCAACAGGAATGTATAACTTACTAGCATTTTCAGCTTTGTAAATCATAAATTGTCTGAATCTTTCCCAGCCTGAATCAAGTATTGATTTTGATAAATATTTGTTTTTAACCATATTATTTATTATCAGATTTTCCATTCCAATAGCATCATACTTATTTACATAATATCTGGATAACTTATGATGAAAGTCATCTCTTGTATTTACTAACTTTTCATATTGTCTTGCTAACTTTGCTCTGCATTTATTCCTATGATTACTCCCTTTTTTCTTTTTAGACATTTTTCTTTGAAAATAAGCCAATTTATCTGCTTTTCTCTTAAGATGTCTCGGATTGCCTATCTTGTTGCCATCACTATCATAAACTACATCTGTAAGACCTAAATCAATTCCTATTATATTCTTTATTGGTTGTTGTGATATTTCTTGATTATTTTCTTCTATTACAGAAGCAAACCATCTTCCTGAAGCCATTTTCTTTAGTGTTATTTGTTTTATTCTTCCTTCTACTCTCCTATGAGCTCTTATGGGAATATTTCCTATTTTGGATAACCATAATATTTGTAATCTTCTCCCATTATCTAATAGCTTGAATCCAGATTGATTATATGTGAATGTCTTGAACCAACCTTTTCCTTTATATCTTAATTTTCCTATTTTTCTTTTTTCTTTTGACTTCCTTAATGCCTGTAAGTTTGAGAATAGCCTATAACATTCATATTGCATTGCTTTAGAATGTAATTTTTTGAATTTCGAATCACATATTTTCATATCTGGTATTATCCCTTGAATTTGTGATTTATCTATTTCTTTCTGATTGTTTAATTCTGCTAGAAGAATATTATAAGTTTGTCTACATAATTCTAAAATTTCTAGTAGTTTATTTTCTTGTTCTTTGTTTGGATATAATCTGAATTTATGAGTTATCATCTTCCTTGATTCTCAACATATTTTTTTAGTTGGTTAAATCTCTTTATAAGTTCTTCTGAAAGAAGTTTTTTCTTTTCATTTGAGAGAGAAAAAAGTACTTTTTTAATCATTTTTTCAGATATTGTAAAGAGATAGTTGAGTTTGATAATGCTATCTTTTATTGCACCTTCTTTTTTTGATAAAGGAATCCCTTCCATTTTTATGTTGCTAGTTATGCCTACAACAACTATGTTTCCATGCTCTTCAAAAAGGACTACTGCAGGTCTCTTTTTTATTTCAAATGTATCAACGAATTGTATTTCAGTAAGAATTACATCGCCCAGGCTAAACATTTTCCCAGGCCTCATCCTCCTTATTGTCCCACAGTTCTTTCATTTTTTGTTGCTGGATCTTATGGAAGAATTCGTCATATTGATTTCTCTTTTTAAGTGCGATGAATATCCTACTCATCTTTTCTAATAGCTCATCATAGGTCTGCCTTGGGTATTCTTTTGCTTTCTTTAATTGTTCTATAATGTTTTTATGTAATTGAATCGTTGAAACCTCTCCCATATATAATTACCAATATGTTAATATATGTTGACTATATAAATATTTCAATAAGATATTATTGAGTTTATAAGTTTTTAATCAAAAAAGAAGTAGTTTTTAAATGTTTAGGCAACACCTATAGTTACTGGTTGTTGATCTACTACATCATTAGAGTTATAAATATCACAGGCTTGAGAAGCTAAGAATTGCAAAGTCATTGAGTAATCTCCAACTTGTGCATTATTTTGTTTTGGTTTTATTGAAGCTCTTATTTTTAATGGTGTGGCTTTTTTAACTCTAAATTCATTATCTAGATTATATGGCGTAAGTGTGAACCAATTTTTTGGATCTATGTTATTGTTAGGGTTGGTTATTAGATGTAGTTTAAAGGCGCAGTCATTAACGCCTTCTGCTTGATTTTTGACAACTATATCTAGGTTATAAGTTTTACCCATTTCTACTGTAAAATCTGTAGTTGGTAAATTTAAAAATTGATCTGATTGTTCGAAAATATCTCTAATTTGTTCATCTGTAAATTCTCCTAATTTTTTCTGTTGTTGACCTATATCACCAAATATGTTATAAATAAAAGTTAATCCTAAAACTAGTAAAGTGACTCCAATTACAACTACAACAATGGTTGTTATAGAAAGTTCAACTGCTCCTCTTTTTCCTTCCATAATAGTAAATTAATTTAAAGGTTGTTAATAAATGTTTCTATCAAAAAAATTAAATAATGTTAGATAATCAAATAAAGAATGAAAAGGGGATTATTTATGTTAGTTTTTTTAATTACTGTAAATATAGTATTAGGTGAGGAAATAACACTTAATGTTGGGGAATCTAAAGATATAAATGGTAATTCTGTAAAATTAAAGAGTTTGAAATCTGATAAAGCTGTTATAACTGTAAACAATGAATCTAAAATATTAGAAATTGAAAATGAAGAAGACTTTCTAGGTATTAAGGTTAAACTTTTAGAGATATTCTATTTTGGACCTAATGAAGGAAATGTAAAGTTAAATGTTGTTTCTGTTTATAGTTGTGGTGATGGAAAATGTGAGAGTAGTGAAACTAAATTAAATTGTTGTAGAGACTGTGGCTGTCAAAGTGGATATGATTGTGAAGAAAATAAATGTTTAGTTCATGTTGAACATATGTGTAATAAGGATGAAGAATGTGATGATAATAATCCTAAAACATCTGATAGATGCGCTGGTTATCCAAGGAAATGCCAGAATATTGATATAGCTATTTGTCACGAAGATGAAGAATGTGATGATAACAATGAATGTACTAAGGAATTTTGTAGAAATGAAGATTGTTTTTATGAAAAAATTAGTGGTTGTGAACGTCCTAAAAAGCTTGATGCGTATGAAAGACAATTACAAGAGATT
>CAZPBI010000054.1:0-8243 GCA_964584825.1 Candidatus Woesearchaeota archaeon | reverse complement strand
AGTTTCATAACTATTTAATTAAGCTGTTTCAATTAACATTTTTCTATGAAAAATTCACGAGGTAATTAAAATGGAAAAAGTAACAATAATAGCTATTGCACTAAGTGTTTTGATTGTTATTTCTGTTGTGCAAGCTATTCAGATAAATAACTTAAAAGAGAATTTTAATGGAGGCACTAAAAATCAAGCTTCTAGTAGTGGAGAAAGTTATGAACAGATGATGGCAAGGATGCATCCAGATCAAGTGCAATCAGCAAAGAAAACCACTTCACAACCAACTATGGTAGGTGGTTGTTAATATGGTTAATGCAAATAAAGTAGGGTTAGCATCAGCTTTAACATTAAGCTTGCTGTATATAGTCTGTTTGGTGTTTGCTTTAACATTACCAGCCCTATACTTATTTGGGGTCAGTAATTTTATTCATATAAACATTACTGGATTATCTACAGCAAATATTACTTTTGTAAGTTCAGTTTTAGGCTTGGTAATATCTATAGCTATTGGTTGGCTGTTTGGTTATCTAACAGTCTCTATATATAATAAACTCTAAAAGGTGATAGAATGGATTGCTGTACAACAAACAAAAAGAAACCAGTAATAAAAACTAGCAAGATAAATAATACTTGCCACTCCAGCAATGTTAACGATAAAAACACTCCTAATAGTAAAAATAGTTATCTTAGTTATATAGGCGGTGTCTCTAGTGCATCTGGCGTCTTTAGTTCATATCAGCTATGCCATTCTATCTGCCTTGGTGTTATAGCTTTGCTAAGTTTAATAGGCATAACATTAGTTGGTATGCCTTTATTATTTTTACAAAAATTAGCTTTGCCATTATGGACAATAGGTTTAGCTTTATTT
The DNA here is from genome assembly GCA_964584825.1 of Candidatus Woesearchaeota archaeon. GTDB lineage: Archaea > Nanobdellota > Nanobdellia > SCGC-AAA011-G17 > JACPIM01 > CAYIBE01. The sequence continues at coordinate 7,381 of CAZPBI010000054.1, read as the reverse complement.
GCTCTAAGTTTGATATTATACATAAAACTGAAATGCATATCTAAGAATCTATTGATATTCAATTTTGGAGCTATTATTACAGGAATACCATTTGAAAATCTACAATTCCTAAGATCATATTTTTTAGTTATTGGTTTTAGTATAATAGTAATTAGCGTATATCTAATAATAAAAACAAGATTAGAGAATAAAAATGAACTTCATCAAAAAGTGTAATATCTGCAAAATGGAAATATTTAGTGATGCTAGAAATAATACATATTGTAAACTATGTGGTATGCTAATAGATAATAATAGTATTATTAAAAAGATTAAGGGTAATCTAAACTATTTTTGTTGTAAAACATGTATGAAAATCTTTTTTTCATTTAAATTTAATAAATATGGGAGTATAAAAAATGAAACTATCTGAAAAATTCATTTTATATATTGTATTAAGCATAGTAGTAATAACTTTAATCTTCAGTATATCTACATTATTCAAAAAAGATTATTCAACTGATGATTATAATGAGTTTGTATCAGCAGAAGGCAGTGATAAATGCGTAACTCCTTCTGGTTATTCTGATCAAGAATGGAAAGAGCACATGTCTCATCATCCAGATCGTTATAAAGAATGCTTAAATAAATAATATTATAAATTTTATGAAATTATTCTTAATATGAGCAAATTAGAAGCAATAATGAATCGTCATTATGATGAAAGAAGCGCACTTAGCTACGACAATAATCCTTTTTGGAGAGAATATCTTGTTAATACTTATAATTTAGCTATAAAATTAATGCAACCAGAAAAAGATGATATAATACTAGATGCACCAATTGGCACAGGCAGATTATCTGAAATTTTAATTGATTATCTTAATGAAAATGGAAAAATATATGGTGTTGATATAAGTAAAACAATGCTGAATATAGCAAGAAAAAGATTAAAAAAATATAGTAATGTCTTTATCTCAGAATGTGATATAACTGAACTTCCTTATAAAGATGATTTGTTTGATAAAATTTTCTCACTAAATGCCCTTCATTACCTCAAAAATCCTAATTTTTTCATAAGAGAATGTTATAGAACATTAAAATCAAATGGCTCACTTATATTAATAGATTTTGATAGAACATATCTAAGTATGAAATTAGGTGAGTTTATATTTAGATTAAATCCAGCTCATGTTAGATCATATAAAATAAGAGAAGCAAAAGATTTGTTAGCACAAAATGGTTTTGTTGTTGAAGAGGCACTATCAGAAAAACCAGGTTTATTTTGGGGCTATTATGGTTTATTAGCAGTAAAAAATAATTAATAGTTATTAACTATCGTTATTTCACAAGTTTTTTATATTGCTGATATATAATAAAATTATGTTAAGTAAGAAAAAGAGGTTTATACTTTGGTTTAGACAATTATCTAATAAAGATGTTAAACTAGTTGGCGGTAAAAATGCATCACTTGGCGAGATGTATTCAACACTAACAAAAAAAGGCATCTTAATACCAAATGGTTTTGCTATTACCTCTTATGCTTATAATTTTTTTCTTGACAAAACAAAAATTAGAAAAGAAATCAAGAAAATTTTGAAAGAAACAAATACCAAAAATATAATAAATTTAAATATAAACAGTAAAAAAATTAGAGATTTAATAATTAAAACAGAATTTCCTGAAAAATTAACAAAAGAAATAATAAAAAATTATAATTTATTATGTAAAGAATATGGTAAAAATGTTGATGTTGCTGTTAGAAGCTCTGCAACAGCAGAAGATCTTCCAACAGCTTCTTTTGCAGGACAGCAAGAAACATATCTTAATATTAGAGGAGAAAAACAATTATTAAATGCATGCAAGAAATGTTTTGCCTCTTTATTTACTTCTAGAGCAATCTCCTATAGGGAGGATAAACACTTCAACCATTTTAAAGTTGCTTTATCTATAGGAATACAAAAAATGGTTAGAAGCGATCTTGCAAGTTCTGGTGTCATTTTTACTTTAGATACAGAAACAGGATTCAGAAACGTTGTTTTTATTAATGCTTCTTATGGTCTTGGCGAAAATATTGTAAAAGGCTTTGTAAATCCAGATTCTTTTTATGTTTTCAAACCAACCATAAACAAATTTAATCCAATAATATCAAGAAAGCTTGGAAATAAAAATATTAAGTTAATATATAAAGGCAATAAAACAAAAAATATTTCAGTCTCTCAATCTGATAGAAAAAAATATTGTTTAACAGACAAAGAGATTATTCAACTTTCCAAATACGCAATTATAATTGAACAACATTATAAAAAGCCTATGGACATAGAATGGGCTAAAGATGGTAAAACAAGCAAATTATTTATTGTACAAGCTCGTCCTGAAACAGTTCATTCTTCCCAAACAAAAGATAAATACATTGATTATGTTTTAAAAGAGAAAAGTAAAATTCTAGTTACTGGTCGCGCTATAGGTCAAAAAATTGGTTCTGGCTATACTAACATAATAAAAAATGTTAAAGACATCTCAAAATTCAAGAAAAATCAAGTCTTAGTAACAGAAATGACAGATCCTGACTGGGAACCAATAATGAAAATTGCATCTGCTATAATAACTGAAAAAGGCGGTGCAACAAGTCATGCAGCAATTGTAAGTCGTGAATTAGGAATACCAGCTATAGTAGGAACAGAAAACGCAACTAAAATATTAAAAAATAATCAGCCAGTTACAATAGATTGCAGCAAAGGCGAACTAGGCAAGGTATATCAAGGCTTATTAAAATATAAAACAATTACTCACAACATTAAAAAAATTCCTAAAACAAGAACTAAAATAATGGTTAATATTGGCCAGCCAGAAGAAGCTTTTCGTTTTTCATTTTTGCCACATCAAGGTGTTGGTTTAGCAAGAGAAGAATTTATTATTAGTTCAGAAATTAAAATTCATCCAAATGCTTTAATAAATTATAATAAACTTCCGTCTAATTTAAAAAAACAAATTTCTAATATAACCTTTAACTATAAAGACAAGAAACAATATTATATTGATAAACTAGCAGAAGGCATTGCAAAGATTGCAGCAGCATTTTATCCTGAAGACGTTATTGTAAGATTTTCAGATTTTAAGACTAATGAATACGCAAATTTAATTGCTGGTTATTTATTTGAGCCAAAAGAGGAAAACCCAATGATGGCTTGGCGTGGAGCCTCTCGCTATTATGATAAAAACTTTATTGAAGCTTTCTCATTAGAATGCAAGGCAATATTAAAAGTTTTAGATGAATTTGGATTAACTAATATTATTCCTATGGTTCCCTTTGTAAGAACAGTAGAAGAAGCCAAGCAAGTTTTAAAAGTGATGAAGAAAAATAGATTATCAAGAGCAAAAACAAAAATCTATGCTATGTGCGAGCTTCCTAGTAACATTTTATTGGCAGATAAATTTCTAAACTTATTTGATGGCTACTCAATTGGCAGTAATGATTTAACGCAATTTACTCTTGGTGTTGATCGTGATTCAGAAAAAGTCAGCCATATCTATGATGAAAGAAATGAATCTGTTAAAATGTTAATAGCGCATGTAATCAAGATTTGTAATAGAAGAAACAAGTATATTGGAATTTGTGGTCAAGCCCCTTCAGATTATGATGAGTTTGCTAAATTCTTAATAAAGAATAAAATAAAAAGCATTTCCCTAAATCCAGATGTTTTTATTAAAACTAAACTAAAGGTTGCAAAATGGGAGAAAAAATAAAAAAAATTATAGCTAGAGAAGTTTTAGATAGTAAAGGCAACCCTACTATAGAAGTTGATGTTTACACTAATCATTGTTTTGGTCGTGAGATGGTTCCTAGTGGAACAAGTAAAGGCAAATACGAAGCCTTAGAATTGCGAGATAAAAATAAGAGATATTTTAGATTAGGTGTTAAAAAGGCAGTTAATAACGTTAATACAATCATAGCTAAAAAATTAATAGGCAAAGATGTTACTAACCAATCTGATATTGACAATTTAATGATTAAGCTAGATGGAACAAAAAATAAATCTAGACTTGGAGCAAACGCAATTCTTGGAACAAGTTTAGCTTGTGCAAGAGCAGCTGCTTCCTGTCATAATATGCAGATGTTTGAATATGTTGCCAATATTTCTAATAATAAAAAATTTGTTATTCCGGTTCCATTCATGAATGTAATAAATGGCGGCTTGCATGCTGGCAATGATCTAGCATTTCAAGAATATATAATAGTCCCAATAGCAAAAAATTTTTCAGAATCATTAAGAATTGGCTCTGAAGTCTATCATCATCTTAGTAATGTAATACAAAAAAAATATGGAAAAAATTCTATTAACTTAGGAGATGAAGGTGGTTATGCCCCTTTATTGAGTAAGGTTAGAGAGCCATTAAAATTAATAAGAAAAGCTGTTATTGATTTAGGTTATGAGAATGAAGTAAGAATTGCTATAGATGCCGCAGCCTCTCATTTCTATAGAAAAATAAAAGGAAAAATGGAATATTGCATTGATAATACTTGTTTTCCTTTAGATTATTTATACAAATTTTATCAACAATTAACTGAAGAATATCCTATTATAGCTTTAGAAGACCCATTTGATGAAGATCATTTTGACCATTTTGCCAAATTCAATAATGATTATAATCCTGGCGTGGCTGTTATAGGTGATGATTTACTTGCTACAAATATTGAAAGAATAAAAAAAGCAATCAATCTTAATTCTTGTAATGTTTTATTGTTAAAATTAAATCAAATAGGCACATTAACAGAAGCTATAAATGCTGGTAAATATGCTATAGAAAATCATTGGGATGTTATTATTAGCCATAGAAGCGGAGAAACAGAAACTAGTTTTATATCAGACCTTGCTGTTGGTCTTGGTTTTGGCCAAATTAAAGCAGGAGCTCCTAATCGCGGAGAAAGAACATCAAAATATAATCAGTTATTAAGAATAGAGGAATATTTAGGAAAAAAAGCTTTATATCCTAAGAAACCATGTCTATATTCATGCAGCGTGTTTTAAAATGGTGAAAATTGCATTTTTTGAAGTAGAATCATGGGAAAAAGATTATCTTAAAAGTAATCTGAAAAATAACATCTTTATAACTTCTGATAAATTAACTGTTAATAATGTTGATAAATTTAAAAGTTATGATATTATTTCTACTTTCATAAACTCAAAAATTGATAAAAACATTCTAGATAAATTAAAAAATTTAAAATTAATAGTTACCAGATCAACTGGCTACGACCATATTAACCTAGAAGAGTGTAAAAAAAGAAACATTAAAATTTCATACGTTCCATCATATGGTGAAAATACAGTTGCAGAGCATACATTTGGCTTAATCTTAATGTTATCAAGAAAATTGCATAAGGCATTTCTAGAAACTAAAAGTGGAGGTTTTGATTTTCATGGTTTGCAAGGCTTTGATTTAAAGGGTAAAATTCTAGGTGTAGTAGGCACTGGTAATATAGGCAAGCATGTTATAAGAATTGCTAAAGGTTTTGAAATGAACGTTATTGCTTTTGATGTTAATAAAGATAATAAACTAGCTAAAAAACTTAATTTTAAGTATACTAGTTTTAACGAATTATTAAAAAAAGCAGATATTGTTACATTACATGTTCCATATAATAAGCATACACATCATATGATTAATCTTGGAAACATTAAATTATTTAAAAAAGGCTCTTTACTGATTAATACTGCTAGAGGCAATTTAATACAAACAGAAGCTTTACTTTATGGTTTAGATAAAAAAATATTAAATGGTATTGGTTTAGATGTTTTAGAAGATGAAAAATTAATAAAAGAAGAACGTGAATTAATAACAAAAGATTTTCCAACTAAAGACATAAAAATAATGCTTGAAAACCATATCTTAGCAGAGCAAGATAATGTTATTATTACTCCTCATAATGCATTTAACAGCAAAGAAGCAATTACCAGGATTTTAGAAACAACCATATCTAATATTAAACATTTTTTAAAGAGAAAACCTATAAATATAGTAATATAAACTAAGAATTTAAGTGATTAAACAACTTGAATTGCTTCTCCTTTATAACCTGGGACGTGTCTTGAAATTCCATAAACAATTATTTCAGAATCAAAGTGATACCAGAGTATACCATCCCTTTCTGATCTACTATAAGCTTTTGTAAAATCTGAGTCGAATAACCCCCCGCCATCATCACCTATAGAACCGCAAGTTTTTACTGCTTTCCCTTTAGTAACATCTTCATCTATTCTTCTTACAATTCGTTCAATTACAAGTTTACTTTGATTACCAAAAACCTTTTCTAATCTAGATAAATCTACATAGGTGGGACCAGAATTTTCAAAGAACGATTTAACTACACTATCAACAGTTGACATATTTATCCCCAAAAATTTATGTAAAATATATAGTATTTAAATCTTTCTATTTTATTACTACCCTAAAGAACTAACTAAACAAAAAACTCCTAGGCCCATAAACCATTAAAAATGTTAATAATATAGTTATAATAAAATTTATTGTTATAAAAGGTAAAAAACTAACTCCTTGATAATGAACATCTTTTTTCTTTTTAATTTCCTCTTCATATATCATATAAATTAATCCAACTAATATTATTAAAATGCTAATAATCAATATTGGCACTATCATCTTTATATTATCATTTAATGTCATTACAGCTGTCATGCCTCCCATTAATCCACCCATTAATCCAGCCATCATTCCTTCCATTATCCCCATAACACCACAGCAATTTCCAACATATCCTCCAATGATCATCCCTAATACTAAACCAGCTACACTTCCAATAAACATCCCATTTGTAGCTCCAATAACTAAGCCAAGACTGAATCCAGTTGTCATCCCTATTGTCATGCCAATCATCATTCCAGTAGTGCAGGAAAAAACATGTCTATACGCTTTAATATGCCATACAGCCATTGCATTTATCAATATTGAAATAATTAAAAAAATTATATAATATCCGAATTTATTAAAAAAATTATCTATATTCCTAAAAAATCCAAAATAAGCTATTAATTCAATAAAAATTAAAAATATTAATGTGTAAAAACTAGTCTTAATCATTGATCTTTCAATCTTAAAAACTAAATTTCCTGAACTATGATGATGTTCAATATTCTCACAATCCTCACATTCAATTTTATTATCCATTTTTACTTTTCTTATAGCTCTCAGCACAATGACTGCAGCAAAATGCTAATCTTTTACCATTAATAAATTCACTATATTTATTATTATAAACTTCACAGCCACAATGCGTGCATTTTGTTAATTTTCTCTTTAAACTTTCTTGTATTATCTCATTACATCTTATTAATGTTTCTTCAACAAACCTTTCTCCTGATTCTGTTAGGTTATAAACCTT
>CAZPBI010000053.1:0-8336 GCA_964584825.1 Candidatus Woesearchaeota archaeon | reverse complement strand
TAACGAGGGCATATTGCAAATAGAACAACTAACACCAAGAGAATGTATAAGTCAAGACATAAATGCTAATAGGCAACAGGTTATTCTACCTCAAGGGTATCAACCGCTTAATGTCACAGTTAAACAGGGAAGTGCTCTTTTTATCCACGGGCACTTAGTGCATGCATCCAATGATAATAATAGTGATAAATTCAGGAATGTTCTTTTGATAACTTACATAAGGGAAGGAGAGAAATTTCGTCCCGGCAATACTGCAAAACGCGTTGCAGTTCCACTGTATCAGTAAATAAAATTTTCAATAATACTTATGAAAGATAGATATTGCATAGAAATAGAATCCAAAGATAACATAAAATTATTCTTTGATAAAGAGGGAAATTTAATTTCCCTAAATGCAGATAGATTCTTTATAGACAATCCAATCCGTAGAAGACTTCGTCTTCTAAATTATTACGGCATAAATTTAGTCTTTGACGTTGGAGCTAATGTCGGGCAATATGCTATGAATCTAAGGTCTTATGGTTACAAAGGAAGAATTGTTTCATTTGAACCACTATCAAGTGCATTTATTAAATTAAAGGAAAATGCTGCAAAAGACAGGTTATGGGATGTTGAAAATATAGCGCTAGGTGAAGAAAATACAGAAAAGAAAATAAATATTTCAGCAAATTCCAAAAGCAGTTCAATATTAGAAATGTTGCCCTTGCATCTCCAATATTCTCCGCAATCAAGGTATATAGGAAAAGAAGAAATAAAAGTAAGTAAATTAGACTCTATAATACAAAACCATCTAAAACCAACTGAAAATATTTATCTAAAAATAGATACTCAAGGTTACGAAAAAAAAGTAATTGAGGGAGCAAAGAATTCATTAGAAAAAATAATTGGCATTCAAATGGAATTATCGTTAGTGCCTCTTTATAAAGGAGAAGCTTCATTGCAAGATATGATGACTTTTATGAATGCTAACTACTATTCTCTAGTGTCCTTAGAGCCTGGTTGGTCTAACTATCTCGGTCAATTACTGCAAGTAGATGCTATTTTTTTTAAGGATTAGACCTTTGATTATAGACCCTTTTTAAAGTTAAAATTTTATTTTTATTAAATAATGAAGCAAATAAATATCTTAAAATAAAAAATCTTCTGGGCGTTAATGATTTTAAGATTAGGTCATAAAAGTACTTAGATCTAAATAGCTTTCTTTGCGCTGTAAGGTAAGCCAAGTTATCAGTAAATTTTGCATAATGCCATAGCACCTCTCTAAAAATATTATAATCAATTTTTTTAGGCGCATAAACTTTTACTAACGGTATTGAAACAAATGCTGTGTTTTTCTCATTAATGAAGTCTATTTTGTTGCCATGAAACACTTCTTTAAATACATTTATATTTTTAATAAAATACCCCTTAGTTACCATTAATTGGCCCAGATCCATCAATGGAGCTATTTTTTCTTTTCCTATTTTCTTATAAACGAATTTTGATGGAAATCCTAAATAGTCTCCAATTTTGACTTCGGACATGTAATAATCGCAACAGCTTATATCTTTTCTATATCTTTCCAAAGAATAAGCTTGAAAATAATCCTTGTATCTAGAAAAATGACAATTATTATCGAATCCTATATAGTTAATATTTTTTAATTTGCTATTTAATTTTACATGATTATTAAAATCTTCTTTCAAGATGTAATAAATTTGATCAGTTAATACTGGTAACTTATTTAATCTTTCTTTATTAACATCCTTAAAAAATTTAACAAGTTCTTTATGTAGGTCATTATTTTTTAATATTTTATTATAAGTGTTCAAAGCAATTCTTCCTCTTTCTTTTTCATTTTTGATGTAGTATCCTATTTTTTTCAATAAATCTTTTCTATTCTTAAACGAAATAATTTCTTTACCTTCTTCAAAAAAATCTAGAAATCTTGGGCAGTATTCGACCAATGCAAATGATTTACATGCTCCGATTTCAAAAAATCTGCCCTTAAGATGAGGGTTACAGTAATCATTCTTTGTAAGGCAGAGATTTATTTTACTTTTATTCATTATATCTATTAATTCATTCTCGTTGATAGGTCCACAATATACCTCTTTTAGGTCATTGTACTTGTACCAGCCAGAACCAAATAATTTTATTTTAACTCCTTTTTCTAACAAATACCTTATTATGTCATACCTATCCGATTTAGGTGTTCCTATAAATGTTACGTCAAACTCTTTTTTTAATTCTAACGATCTAAAGTGATCTAAATTAGTTCCAGATATAAAAAATACATTATTCATTCCTTCTTTTATATACACATCTTTTCTTAAGTGGGGTAAAACAAGGCAATAATCAAATATTAAAGAATAATATCTTGTAAAATTATCTAATTGGGTATCATCATCGCCAAAATAATTAATTGTTATTGTTTTAGGAGATATTTCTTTAATCTTTAATAAAGTCTCAACATAAAATTCATCATAACTAATCAAGAAAAAAATATAATCTGGTTTTTCTTTCTGCACTAATTCCAAAAATCTTCTGTTCATCCCTTCCTGACCATACTTATAAATATTTTTTTGTGGATCAAACATAATAATATTATTAAAAATCTTTTTCAAAGGACCATAAAAAGTCTGATAAGTACTAAAATATTTATTTTCCCCTGCCCATGCCGCAAATAATAATTTTTTATCAATTTGCATATTATTTACCTATAAACCTGAAAATTGCCCTCGGTATCTTTATATTTATTTTCGTTTCAAGGGCCCTTAAAACATTCTTATCAGCATTATCTACAACTTTTAATTTTAATAAAGTTATTAAATAAATAAATAAAGCAACTAGAATAATCACTCCTAAGATAGGAATATTATGGCCGAATATCTTTTTTGAAAAATAAATTAAAAATAAAGGAAGTAATCCAGATAAAAATATTTTAATAAAACTAAATGAAAATAAATTAATTCTATTCAATTTATAATTTTCAATAACAAGTAAAGAAAATAATAAACAGTTTATAATGGCAGTGGCAATTGCTGTTCCAACAACACCATACCTAGGAATGAGAAGTATATTCAAAGAGATATTTAAAATTAAGCATATTAAAGAATTAAATAAGATTAAATATGTTCTTTTATATAATGACATAAAAATCATAAATAATGGCACTAAATTGGAAATAAAAAAACCTATTGACAAAATACTCAAAGCCGGTATCGATGGGAAGTACTTGATTCCAAATATAATCCTAATAATAGTTCCAGGAAATATAAGTATAATTAGAAAGAGAAAAAAACTAATAGAAATAACCCATTTAGCAATTTGTTTAGATATCACATCAACATCCTTAAATTCTTTCTTTGCAAAATGAGGACCAATAATTGGTAAAGCTAGAGGTAAGACTATAGCTGGAATCAAAGTCAATAACTGGGAAACTAAAAAAGCAGCATTGTATACCCCAACATTATAATTGTCTAATAAGTAACCTATCATAAAAGTATCAATCCATCCATCCATATAAGCTATAATAGTAAAGAAAAATAGGGGCATAGCGTACTTAAAATAGTCTAGTTTTTCTTTATATTTAACCCTCGTTACGCCTATTCTTGTACTAAAAACATAAAACGCTATAAGGCCAATAATTATAGCATTTAATGAGTAAGCTAATCCTACGCCAATAAGACCAAATCCCAAAACAACTAAAATCATAGTTAATATAAGTCTAAATGCGTGTTGTAATATATTAAAAAGTGCAGAATACTCTTTGACATACCCTAAATATAATAAACAATTAATAAAAACTCTATTTCCAATTACTGTAAAAATAATACTCACACTTAATATTTTTAATAAAGTGGCTAATGTATTACTATCACTAAATAAGCTCGCTATATTATCCGAAAATAAATAAATTAAAAATGCACTAATTATGCTAGTAATTAATGCTACCTTGGTAGAAAAGTAAATAACACCATGAAGTTTATTTTTACTCTTTAATCCATTATAATATGGAACATATCTATTTAATCCAACTTCCATCCCAAGCGTTGAAACAGCAACAACAAAAGTTATAATCATAATGGCCAAATTCAACAAACCATATTCACTTACAGAAAGAATTCTCGCAGTATAACCTCTATAAAGATAATTTATTACTTTAGAAAAAACAGTTCCAATTAATAAAATCATAGCCCCCTTAGCCATCTGATTTAAAGAATCCTGTACTTTTGTCATATTAGATTAATCAAAAAAATTAGTTTTTAAACCTAATCAAATTTGCCATAGCTTATCATCAGGATAAGTAGTCCTTAAATAATACTCTTTGTCTTCTTCACTTATTTTAAAATTTTCTGGATAATTAATTTCCCATATCTTTATAGGCCCCAATAATGCTCCATTAATAATCCCTAATGGCAAATTAGGTGTAGAATAAACAAGTTTAAAATATTCATTTTCCTCATCATTTAAATATAATCTTGCAAATAAACCATCTTTAACTCTAGGACTTAGATACATTGCAGCACCAAAAGGATTTACTTCATTGTTACTAAATACAGGAATTAATTTTACGCAACCCTTAATGCCATTTTCTACATTAAATTTAATCCTATTATTATCAACTACTACACATTCTAAAGGAATATCAAACCTTTGATTTTGATAAAATAAAGCAACTATAGGATTTACAAATGTAACTTTACTTTCATTTTGTATCATAGTAATCAAAAATCCTCCTATTATACTTGAACCCGCAGGGAATATTTTACCATTATAAATAAAATTCTCTTCTAAAGGAAAACCACTACCAGAATAAACAACAATAGTTCCATTTCTAGTTTCTTGTGAATTTGCCTGATCAATCATAAACGTAGGAATAAAGGATCTTCTATCATAATTAACATCAGATCCAATTGTTGAATAAGCAGGGTATTTACCAATTTCATCACTAATAATTAAAAGATAATCTGCATTATGACCAAATAAAAATCCCAATGGTTCTTCAAATGTTTGCCCAGTTAAAACATTCCTACCCATTAAATAATTCCACCAACCAATAAAATTTCCTCCATCTGTTATAGTGGCTCTTTGAAATCCTTCTTGCACCCAATATCCATAATCCCACCAATGTGCAAATACCACATCTTTTTCTGTATTTTCCCTAACCCATTGTCCTGCCATTTGCCATATTTGATTATATCCAGGACCACTATAAGTTGCTTGGTTTAAGCTACCTTTATAATGTTTTACAACAATGCCTTGTGCTGTAGCTAATGGATTAAATAACATTATTAATAAAATTATCAAAAGAGAGTATTTAATATAAACATTCTTATTTTTCCAAGCAAAATCAAAAACCGATGTAAAAAAATAAGATGCAACAATAACAGCAATAATAGAAAATTCAAATAATAATCTTATAGCAGAAGTAGCAGCAAATATCATTATTAAAAACCATATAAATATGAAAGAGTATCTTTTATCAATCAAACTAATTTTTTCATATAAATCTTTATTCTTAAAATAAACTTTCAAATACAAAAATACAATAATCAAAGCAAAACCAATTATAGATCCAAAAAATACTAACCTTGCTGTATTAGAAGTACCGTTGAAAATAGAACCTCCAGAGTATCTTGAGAACGTATAACCAAATATAAATAATCCATAAACAGCAGTTAAAAAATAAATTATCTTTTTCTTTCCAAATACCTTGGTCATGTGATAAAATAATGCTATCGAACCAGCCATCATTGCATATACAAAATATTTGCCCATTTGTCCCATCCAATCTGTAACAAAAGGCCTATGATTTTCAGCAACAGTTAAAGTCCACCTAGTTTCTGCATAAAATTTAAATAAGATTCCATAAATTTGATTGAATTTATCAATAAAAAAATGAGTTCCAAAAAATATTAATGCTATAATAGATCCAAAAACCAATGTTACAATTATACCAGCAACACCCTCAGGTAAATTAATCTTAGGAGAATATTTTTTTAAATTGCTTTTAAACATAATATAATCAACAACAGCAAATATAAATGCTAAATAAGTAATACCCGTAGTTAACGAAGAAATAAAAATTACAAACCCATTTTCAAATCCATAAAGAAATATATCAATAATTGTAGTTATAATTAACCAAGATGCATATAAATAAAGGTCTTTTTTATCAAATTTATTTAAAAATATCTCAAAAACTGCAAAACCTCCTAAAATTAAAAATATAAAATTCCCAGCACCAGCGCTTTCCCTAGCTAAAACAGTTACAAATGCAGTTAATGCGCCAAACAAGATATTTGTTTTTAAATTTTTACTTTGCCAACCAGCAACATAAAAATAAAATGCCATAATAACAAACATAGCTGCTAAAATATCGTGATCAGAACTTCCGCCCAAACTTCTAAACAAAAAAGATGGCATTACATTTAAAATTAAAACACTTAATAAACCGACTTTCCAATCAAACAATCTTCTTAATAATAAAAACAAAAAAATACTTAAAATTATCATAGCAATTATAGGATAAATTATATCAGCATATTCTACGCTTATAGAAGGAATAAAAAAATGTAAAAATTTATATAAATAAGCAACAAAATATGAAGTAAAAACACCTACTCCACTAATATCCCCGCCCAAAGGATGAAATCTCATAGGATCTATATCAAATAATTTTCCATTTTCAACTATATATCTAGCATATCTTAAAAAGATAGTAGAGTCTAATTCTAAAGAAATATATTTTCCAGTTGTACCATCTATTAAGTTATTTAATGGTCTAGACCTAATATAAGCGCCAAAATAAACAATTACTAAAAGTAATAAGTACTGTAAATACTTCAAATTTTTTAAAAAAAACTCTTTAACCTTTTTTTTTTCTTTCTTCTATTAATTTCTCCTCAGAATCCATTAATTTCTCTTTAAAATAACCATTTAATAAATTTTAGGTGTTACAAATCTATTTTTTAGTTTTAACTTTTTTAATTTTATTTAAATTAACACCCAAAATAATAAGTAAAATAACTACTAAAACACCAACTAAAACTAGTGAAAATCTAAGATAATCAATTTGATTCTTCACAGGATTTATCTCTTTTACAGTATCTCCTGTAACTTCACTTGATGGGAAATCCTCTTCGGCAGGATAATAAAAATCTAAAGATACTCCGTTAGGTAGAAATTTATTAAATTTTACATATAATTCTCCTCTACCATCTTTATCAAAATCTAATTTTAATAATTGCCTTTTATTTACAGTAATATAACTTATTTTTTGATCCCCATCCACAAAATTAAACACATCTAAGTCAGCGCCTTTAGGTGTTATCTTATTTACATTTATAATATGTCTATCATTCATTAAATTAAATTCAACACCATCTTTAACTTTAAGATCTACATTAATAGTTTGCCCCCTATTAATATCTATATGTTTAATTTCACCCATAGAGCTAACTATATTAATTAATAATATCAAAACAAAAAAGTAAATTGCGCATCTTCCATGTAACATATTTTTTTCACAAAATAACCATTTATTAAGATTTCTATACTTTTTTATTATCTTTTTTGAGGTAAATATATATTATAGAAACTATAAGAATTAGTAGTACTATCCAATATAAGATTTTATTTTTCTTAGGTTCTCTAACGATATCTTTCTTAACCGTATCAAAGCCTTCCTCTTTAACTTCTTCCTTTAATTCTGGTTTAGGTTCAGTAAATATATCAAATATATTTTCAACGAATTGCGTAATAGGGTTAATCTTTTTAAATTCCTTTATCATTAATTTAACATTCTTGTTATCATCAATTTCTACGATTGTTACAGAAATATCAATTCTCTTATCAAAATTCAAATCAACATCCTTTGTCTCACCCCTAGCAATTTCAAAACTAATAGGGTTAGAAACTATTGTTATTTCTACTTTTCCATTAGATTTTACATTATTTATTTTTAATGTATGTCTTACACCCTTGGTAATAAATCCAATAGACTTACCTTCATGAACATTTACACTAACCCCTGATTTAGTAACCACTATGATCTCAGTAGCCCCACCAGAAGGCCCGCCACCACTTGGCCCGCCAGTGGAAGGTACAAGTGTGGTAGTATCTACAAATAAAGTAAAATTTGAATTATTAAAAGCATTATTCTGTGCTTTATCATAACACAAAACATTCCAAAAATATCCTGTTGTATTCTGAGTTAATTTCATGGCATTAAATCCAAATGTTGTTCCACTTGTTATTGCGCTTCCATTAGTTTGATTTTGTGAGAAACTGCCATTAAAATTGCCATAAAGACTACAATTTCTTAAATTGGTCTCAGTTACAGTAAAATT
>CAZPBI010000052.1:8356-8438 GCA_964584825.1 Candidatus Woesearchaeota archaeon | reverse complement strand
GGATTTTAACTCTCTAAATTTTGTCTCTTTATTATAGGAACCGGGCCTTTCTTTATCCTCATTCTATAGCTAAAAGTAAAAT
>CAZPBI010000052.1:0-8346 GCA_964584825.1 Candidatus Woesearchaeota archaeon | reverse complement strand
AATCTATTTCAGTCATCCTTTCAACATATTCCTGGCCTGCTTCCAAACTTACAGTTCCTACACAATTTAAAACTGCAGTATTATCAACAAAGATTAATTCATATTGAGGAGAACATCTTAAATTTTGTCTTCCAAAACTAATTACAGGTGTTTTAATAGCATTATCTTTATCTCCAATAATGTCTCCACCACCTGCATTTCTTAACATTAAACCTAGATTAAGAAAATATTCCCCGCCACCCAAAGGAGTTATAGTTTTCTCAACTTTTTCAATTGTTACAGGGCTAAATGTAATGGGTCTGTATTGTATTTTTGCATCTGCAAAAGTTTCAACCTCAATATTTGAACACGGAACTCCCTGAACATCTTCCTCCTTAACACACAAAGGAAAATTTTCTTTCACATTATAATTATCCATTATCAATTCTACATGTATATTCGCCCTAGCACCTTCAAAAATATTGTCTCCATAAAAAACTTTATTATCGCCTGCCCTAGGATATCTAATTCTCCCAGGTATAATCTTACCTCTAATTCTACCTAGATTATCCTCTACAACTTCTGCTCCATTTACTTGTATACTATCATAATCTCCCCCTTTGGGAAATTGCACATCATCACCTTCCAATTGATCATAAATCTTTATTTTTCCATCTATTTCAGGCCCATAATTTTCTATCAAAACAGAAATAGGAAACTCCTGCCTCACATAAATAATATCCGGTATTGTATTTTGTTCGAAACTTAACTTCAATCCCCTTCCTACTTGCTCTTTTTCTTTTTTTTGAAACGGATTTTGATAATTGGCACAGCCATTAATTAAGAAAACTAATAAAATTAAAAGTAAAGTTAATTTTAATATTTGTTTCATCTTTTTTTAATTAATTGCCCATCTTAAATAAATTGTGGTATTATCCGACTGCTACAGTCTGGGTACAATCATTTATACATCCTCCACCAGTATAAGGAACACAATCACTTTTATCATGACATAAATCTATTCTAACCATACACCTGCTCCCATCTCTGCAAATTCCTCCCTGATCACATATTTCATCTGGCCCCTCTATTACACCATTACCGCAAACAAATTTTTTGCTAGTGTCTACACTTTCTTCATTAATATTAGTTATAGTAATTTCATTTTTAATTTCGCTAACATCATTATCTCCTGGTTTAACGAAACTACTTCTTACGAATCCAAAAGTTGTACTTTTTTGCATTATATAATCTGTAATTTGTATAGCCCTTATATTATATTCCTCAATATTACTTAAATCATTTTTATCTTCTACCTTAAAATCACAAAAGAAATTACACCCAGTACCTATACTAATATTTCCTTCACAAATATATAAACTTCTCTTTTCATTTTCCTTCAATTGCAACTTCTTTATACCTCTATTTGCTCCTTCTACCTTAAATGCACATTCATTATCATCTGATGTAAACCACTCGGGAACTTCCAGATCAATATCTTTAACTTTAATATTGCCTTCCCAATCAATTGAATTTGGTTCAGATCTTAAAATTAAAGTATATACTTGATCATTTGTCAATGGTTGTTCATTTAATATATTAACACTTAATTTTACAGGACCGCTGCTGTACTCAGATATTGTTTTTCTTTCATTATTAATTAATCCTGGATAACTTGCAGAATTTCTTAATAAATTTAAAAATTCTAAATCCCTATTTTCCCTTATAGTTATTTCATCATGTTTATTCTTGCCCAGTATATAAGCTTTCAAAACAGATTCTGTTATAAAGTTTACATAAGAAGCATTCAACGTAACTTTCTTGGTAGTCTCATTTTTTCCTTTCTCAATTTTAATTTTTCCAGGTTCAAAATTACAAAATACAAAAAATGTACTATTTTTATGTTTGTCAACAGCAGGAATCTCAAATGTTTCTCTCTGAGTCCCTATAGAAGATCTTATTTCAATATTCCCCTGTATCAATTTATCATTTTCACCCACATAACAACCAAAAACTGCTTTTACAATATCATATTCTTTTTTACCTTCGCTATCAATAAACTTAGGTAATTCATAATGTTTCATCTCAGATGTTAACCTTACTTCTTGATCATCTCTGAAAGTATTTATAACAGGCTTAAAATTCTCTATGTACAATCCAACTAGTGCTCTTTTTTCTTTTGCTTGTGGATTTGTAAATTCTCCAAACTTAGCAAAATATTCCTCTGGTTTTATTACATAATACCAAAATCTCTGTATCCTTTTTCCTAATCCTGTTTCCTCTAATTTAATCTCTCCTTGTAAGCCGTATTTTTCAAATAATGTTGATGATAAAAATGGCACTATAAACCAAAAAGCAATCCCTAATATAATTAAAAAAATACCCAAAGCTTTATGAGTAGTAACTGCAGAAAAATAAATACCTAAACCAATTAAAATTAAAGTTAATATCGACCTAAGTCCTCCCAAGTCAGTTAAACTTACAGAAATGTATGGAAAAATATTATCAAAATAAAAACCGAAAAGTAAACTAAGTACAACAATTATTACACCTAAAGTTGCAGTTGTATGTCTCCCAGCATTAGGACCTTGTTCAGGAGTTCTGTAAATCAACCATACACCAAATAAAATAAAAGCTACAGCAAAAACCCATTTTAAATAAAAAGATTGCGCTATAACACCAGGTATACCACCCAACCCTAATGTAAGAAGAGGACTTCCCACATACCACAACACAAAAAAAGCAACTAAAAAAGTAAATAATACAAAAAGTAAAAATGGATGATTATTTTTAATATAAGTAAATCCTCTTAACAAAAAATTCCATATACTAAAAAGATAATTTCTAAATCTAGCACTTAATACAAATAAAAATAAAAGTATTAATAATAAACTTGTTGGCCCAAATACCCACCAGTTTAAAAAAAATGAAGGACTAAATCTTCCCCATATAAAAATTACAAATGCTAATAGTAATATAGTTAAAAAACTCTTTAACCACTTTGGCATCCTCCTTGGAGCTAGTTGTGGCGCTTGAGCGACACCTATTGGTGGTTGCGCAGGTGGTTGAGGTGGTTGAACAACTTGCCTAGACTTCCTTCTAAATGCCCATCTCATTCTTAATCCAAATCTATTAAAAAAGCCTCTTCTCCTCTGCCTTACATTTGCTTGTTGTCTTCTCGATTCTCTTTCCAGTTTTTTTTGTGCTTTTTCTCTTATTTTCTGGATTTCCTCTAATAATCTTTTATAATCCGACTTATAACCATCTAAAACATGTCTAATTTGTTGTCTATCTCTCGCATTAATGTTTTCTCTTAATTGTTCTTGAGCATATTGAATCTCCTTTCTAAGTTCCTGTAGCTCATTAAATAATTCATCACGAGATTTTTTTTTCTTCCAAGGAGCCATCCTAGAAATACCACCTCTTATTTAAAACCATAAATGTATACTAAACGAAGAGCTATTTAAAACTTTACAAGAATATATATAGCAACCAAGTATACAAAATATATCTCATGGGAATAAAACAATATAAAAGTAATTAATCCCTCTCTAACCTAATCTCCAACTGTACCAAATTAAACTCATTTCTAGGAAATATCTTAACAAAATTCTCACCTTCTCTAATAAATTTAGTTACCTCTTTCTCATATAAACCAGTATTTACATCAACAAATAAAGTTTCATCATTTACCCTAACGTCAGCCCTTTTCCTATCATCTGTATTATCAAATCTTAATATTAAGTTTACATCATCCCCATCAACAATATCCTCAAAATCATCCTCGTTAATAGTAAAGAAATACAAAGGACTTATTCCTTCATTAAAATCATACCTTAATTCGATCTCTTCAACAATATAATTCCCTTTATCCACCTCAAAAGTTAATCTGTTTGTTCCATCTACAAACAAATCTTCATCAATATCTGTTTTACTTTGAGAAGCATCACAAACTATAATACCTAAGAATATAAGTCTCCTATTTAAACTTACTCTTAAAGTTCCTTGATCTGACCCTATTTCAATACAATTTATAAAAAAGTCTAACCTTGCATCTTCAACAGCCTCAGCCCTACTTACCTCGAAACTTCTCAATTCTGCCTTATTCAATCTACTAAATTCCATAATTAGTTCTAAATCTCTTAACTCAAATTCATTTTTACTTAAGAATGCAGCACCTATTTCAGCACCAGAAATTTTCAATGTATTTCTTTCCTTTAAATTTATAACAGGTAACTCTATCGGTACATCGCTGCTATCTAAATGACCTTTAAAAACTGTTTTCCCATTTAATTCTATCACGATATTTCCTTTTGCCTTTTTAATATTAAAAAATAAACTTAATCTCTCTAAATTTTCTAAATTATCCAGTGTAAAATCCAATTCTTCAAAATTATTAGAAAATATAGTCCTAGAAACAAAAACCCTATCCGCCAATTTTTTACTTGTTTTAGTAGAAGTTTCAAATAAATTTACAGATGCAAATTTTTTAATAACATCTTCTTCTCCACTAGGTATTAACCTACCAGGATTTCTTAATAAAATAGTTTTATCTCTTCCATCATCTTTATCTTTATCATCTCCATTTTCATCAAAATCACCAAAATCTATTTCCTTTCCTTTTAAAACATCTTCTCTAGCTTCTTTAGGTAATAAAACAACATAAGCTACAATTATTAACCCTATAATAAGAATCGCTGAAGCTGCATAACTAGTGGCACTTTCAGAAGCCATTCCTCTTTTGTTCATAAAAGATGTTAACCCCTATTATTATTTAAATATTCCCCTTACGTCCCAGCTCTCTTATATCCTAATCTTTTTTTTTCATCATAATAGCTTTGATTTCTTCTTATCTTTTTGAAAAAATGAGAGCAGGTCCTATATAAATTTCTACCAACATAGCCTATAGCATAAAGAGCTAAAATAGGCAATACTGCTGATTGTAATGCAGAAAATGCAAAAGCTCCCGTCATTAAATATGAACCAGCCACACCAATATTCCTTACATAACTATAAAGTGCATAAGCAGTAGTTGCACCTAAAAGCACTGTTCCTGCTGTTCTTTGTTTACCAGGAACAGCACCAGCAGTAGTTAATCCTGCAGCAACTGCACCAACTTGCACTATAGGATCAAATAGTAAATAAGGAACAGTAACACCAATAAAATTATTTATAGTATTATATAAACTATAAGCTACAAAATTATCAAACGCGCCAACCCCTTTTAATAATGCTGCAGTAGCTAAACCACCTATTGCCTTACCAGCACCAAATTCATCACGAACTTTATCTTCTAATGCCATTTTTTGTCTTAGTAATGCATAAGCACTTATTTATAAAAGTTTCTACTATAGGGTGGTATTAATAAATAATAGTAATAATATCAAATAACCAATTTCAAAAATCTTGGTTCTTTAATCAAAATGTTGTACACAATTTTAAAAGCAAAATCCCTCTCGTAATTTTCTAAAATTTTCTTAATTTTTTCTTGTTTAACTAATTTTATCATATAATTAAAATCATCATCGCTTAATTTATCAAACTTGTTTCTAATTTTCAAATGAACATACAAATCCTTACTCAATTTTTTCCTCCACAACCTATCATAATTTTCATTATTAATCAAAGCATCCTTCAAAGCAGTAGCTGCAATCATTCCCTGTATTATCCCACCATGTGTGCTTCCTTTACATTGTGTTGCAGCATCACCCAATAAAAAAACATTATCTTTATGACATTTAATCCTCGGCTGATATATCGGTATTAATCCTGATTGATATTCTATAATTTTAGCATCTCCCTTTTTCAAAATTTCATCAAAATATTTTTTTGGATTTTCATGAGATGCAATAACACCTATTCTGCTAAATCTAGAATCTTCAGGAACGATCCAACCAAAATACCCTTTCCCTAAATAAACAACAAACATATCCTTTTCAAAATTCCCTATAGCTCTTACTTGCATACCAGTCATAAATCTCCTATTCTTATACATGCCAAAATATTTAGCTACACTACTCAATGGCCCATCTGCTCCTATTAAGTACCTCGTTTCAAAATTACTCCCATCCTTAAATTTGATTTTATTATTTTCACAACTGACAAATTTCTTATTTAAATGAAATTTAACCCCCTCTTTCATAGCTATATTAGCCATATAATAATCAAATTTTGCTCTATCAAATACAAAATCAGGGTTCTTAAGATTAAATATAACATAATCACCATTAGGAGCTATAATCTTAATCCTATTTATTAGATTAACAACAAATTCATTTTTAATATCGATTAAGCTCTTAATCGCATTAGTAACTAACCCAGTACATTGTATAGGTATTCCAATATTAGAATGTTCTTCAAATACATGAACTTCTTTGCCTTCTTTAGCTAATAAATAAGCTAAATAACATCCACTAGGACCAGCCCCTATTATCGAAATCATCCCTACTTTTTATCTAATAAAATTTATAAACCTAACTAAAACTATCTAAAAAATGATTATCGCAGATATAATCTTAATTATAGTATCATTAATAACCTTAATTTTCGCATCTATAAGCGATATAAAAATAAAAGAAGTTCCAGATTGGTTATCCTATGGCCTAATATCTACAGGTTTAACAATAAGGTTACTACATTCATTAATATTCCAAAATTATTCATATTTTCTTTATGGTTTACTAGGTTTCGCATCCATGTTCATAATAGGAGAAATACTGTACAAAACAAAAATGTGGGGTGGTGGAGACGCAAAATTACTAATGGGCCTAGGCTCATCATTAGCTACAACGCCATTCTACCTACAAACATCTAAGATTCCATTTTTATTAATTCTCTTTACATCGATATTAATTTCTGGGGTAGTTTACGGCATTCTCTGGTCTATATTTCTTATCTCTAAAGACTTACAAAAATTTAAAGAAGAATTTAAAAAAATGAATCAGGAAAAAACTTCAAAAATTATAAAAATATTAAGTATAATCGCAGTATTCGTCCTTTTCATTGGAATTATCTTATTACCTATACCAAATTTTATAAGAGTATTTATTACAATCTTCATAATCCTATTCTTAATTTATCCGTATCTTTTCATAGCTGTAAAAGCAATAGAGAATATTCATTTTTACAATTATATGCCCATAAATAAAATCGTTGAGGGCGATTGGATTGCCAATGATGTTAAAAAAGGTAACAAGATTATATTTAGTAAAAAAATTATGATCACAAAAAAAGATATTAATTATTTAAAAAATTTAAATGTTAAAAAAGTACTAATTAAAGATGGTATCCCTTTTGTCCCACCATTTCTTATAGGAACAATCTTCTCATTAATAATAAATTTATTTTAAGGTATCCTTTCTCTTTCCCTAAAATACTTCACAGTTCCAATTTCTCTTTTATTTTCAATAGGCTTTATTTGTAATTTAGAACTAATCAATTTTATTATATTATTCATTTCTTCTTCAGAAATATTTACTTTTTCATATCCGATATTTACCTTATCTCCATTAAATCTAGGAATAATATGTACAGCAACATGGGGCGTCTTTTGTCCTGCAGCAAACCCGTTAGATACAATAATATTTGTGCCTTCAGCTTTAGTTATTTCAAAAACAACACTTGAGATCTTGTTAGCAACATTAAATAAATGTCCTACATCCTTCATCATAGCAAGTATCTCATAATGTACCTTAGGAAATAATATTATATGCCCTTTATTAGCAGGAGTTATATCTAAAGCGCCTATTAAATAATCATCTTCATAAATCTTTTTAGCACTTATTTTTCCTTCACTAATAGCACAAAAGACACATTGTTGCCCTTGTTGACTTTTTAAAAATTCGATTTGTTCAGGAGTTAATTTTTTAAAAAAGTTATTTAACTTAACCTTCTGTTCTTCAACAGAAAGCTTTGCTATTTCATTCAATTCTTCAATTTGTTCTTCTGATAATGGATTTTTATTCATTTTATTTTTCACTTCTCATTTGCTGACCTATTGTATAACTTATAACTGCAGCATCAGGCCTATCTAAACTTAAATCTTTGTTAATAACTATTTCAGCTAATACATCAAGTAATTTATCTTCGTGTCCTGGCAGATATCTAAATATGTAAATTTCATTGCCTTTCTCAAATCTAACATCTTTCATTTTTATCTTATCAATTTATTAAGAGGGCGCGACGTACCCCAAGCGCGGAGCCCGAGCCCTGAGGATCCCTGCCGCAAAAGGGGAACCCAATCGGAGTCCGCGCCGAACCTCCCGACATAACCATCACGAGGATACCAATAGTAGAGAGTTCCTTTTGGAGTATTTTTTGATGGTAGGCCTTGTGATGTGGCATTATTTAACCAATGATCTAGGTCTA
>CAZPBI010000051.1:0-8447 GCA_964584825.1 Candidatus Woesearchaeota archaeon | reverse complement strand
AACACTATGAAAAAAACATTAAAGCGTTCTCCCTTTTTTTATGTAGGGGATAAATATAATTTACTCCAAGAAATAACGGAGTATTTTCCTAAAAAAATTAATCGTTTTATTGAGCCATTTACAGGTGGAGGTTCTGTTTTTTTGAATGTTAAAGCAGAGGAATATTTACTTAATGATATAGATAAGAATATGGTTAGTCTTCACAAATTCTTAATAAAATTTTCTAACAACAAAAAAGAATTTTTTGATAACATTCTAAAAATAATAAAAGAATATGGTTTATCTAGGTCTTATCTAGAAGATATTGTGTCTTTTGATTTAAAGAGAAAATGGAAAAAAACTTATTATGCACATTTTAATAAAATAGCATATAATAAATTAAAAAAAGATTACAATGATTCAGAAGTTAAATCTATTCTTAAATTATACTTACTTTTAATTTATGGATTTAATAGGATATTGAGATTTAATTCAAGAGGGGAATTTAATTTGCCTGTGGGGAATGTAGATTTCAATAATAATGTAATTCGGGCTATTAATGATTACTTCTCTTTTGTTCAAGATAAAGATATTAATTGGAACAATTTAGATTTTAAAGATTTCCTTAAAAAAATTTCTTATAAAAAAGATGATTTTGTTTATCTTGACCCACCTTATTTGATTTCGTTTAGTGAGTATAATAAATTCTGGAATGAAAAAACAGAAAGAGAATTATTATTAATTTTAGATGAATTAAGCAAGAAAAGAATAAAGTTTGCTATCTCAAATATAGTGTCTTATAAAGGTAAAGAAAATAAAATATTTAAGGAATGGATGAAAAAATACAAAGTTTTTAAAATAAAGAGTAATTATATAAGTTATTATGATAATACTAAAAAGGACATTCAGGAGGTTTTGATAACAAACTATGATAAAGAGAAAACAAGAATACAAACCCTTACTCTTTACTACAACAATGAGAAACCACGAAAGAATGAAGGATTTTCTTAGTGTTATTAAAAATTATAATGGAGAAATCTTAACTAATTCTCTTATTTTAGAAGTGGTTAAAGAACTCATAAAAAATGGATTTTATGAAACAATGTATATGAAAAGAAATAAATTGGTTAAAGATAAACTAAAAGGCGGGGATATTTTAACAAAAGAAGAATTAGAACAAATAATAAAAAGGAGTCCTCAAAAACATAAAGAAGCTGGTTTTGATAAGGGTTGGTCTTCAAGATTTGATACATGGTATAAACTTGCTAAAGAACTTGGTTTTGTTTATTATGAATTAGGAAAGAAGATAGAATTTTCAGAAATTGGTTTAATGTTGGTTGATAATGAACACCTTGAATTTGAACAACAAGCTTTCTTAAATTCTTTTGTTAAATATCAAAGAAATAATCCTTTTAGAAGAGTTTTAAATGAAAATGCCCCTTTAATATTATTGCTCCAGACTATAAAAAAAATAAACAAAGATAAAAGATTTAATGGAAAAGGATTAACCAGAAAAGAAATACCTATTGTTCTTTGTTGGAGAGACAATGATAGTGAATCACTTTATAACCAAATTGTAGAAATAAGAAAAAAATATAGGTATAATCCAAGTGGGGAAATCATTCTTGAGATTTGTGATAAACAAACAGATGGTAGACATAGTTCAAATAGAGATGTAACAATTCTTCAAGAATATCCAGATGAATTTTTAAGAAAAATGAAATTAACTGGTTTGATAACTATTAGAGGTTTTGGGATGTTTATTGATTTGAATACTAAGGAAATGAAGAAAATAAACTATGCTATAAAAAATTATTCTAAATATAAAAAATATGAAACAGAAAGAGAATACTTTAATTATATATCTTCAATAGATAAAAAATTAATTTCTCTTGAAGTTGAGGAACATATAGATATAAGAATTGAGAGAAAACTATTAATCAAATGGGCAGAGCATTATAAATGGGATAAAATTAAAGAAGAGCTTATAAGACTCTCTGCAAATCAATCGTCTAAAGATGATATATTAAGACTAATTCCTTCTCCTTTGAGATTAGAATTTTTATCTACTTTAGCAATAGTTCTAAAATATCCAGATGTTGTTGTTAAACCAAATTATATCTCTGATGATGAAGGTTTACCCTCAAATCATGCCCTTGGTGAAAAACCAGATATAGAATGTGAAGAATTAAAAAGATATATTCTTGTAGAAGTTACAATGCTCATAGGAACACAACAAAATATAAGGGAAATGCCTTCTATATCAAGACATCTAAAGGAAAGAATAGAATTAAAGCAAGATGCTATTAGTTTGTTTATAGCTCCCATAATTTTTGATGATTCTTTAAGATTCTCAAAATTTATAAGACACGATGAAGGGTTAAGGATATATCCTTTCTCTATCAAAGAGTTCTTAGATAATTTAGAGAATAGAAAAATACTTTATATAGAGCGTTGATGGAACAAAGCCACGACTTTGGGATAATATGACTTTTTGTGTAAAAAATATACTTATTATGCAACCCTTACTTTTTGTCTACTTTATGTGCAAACCCGTATAATTAAAAACCTATATAAATCCTATATTATTGCAAAAGTCAAAGGTGTCAGATGTATAAACTAAGCCCATCCTCATTAGGGTTATTTGAAGAATGCCCAAGATGTTTCTATCTGCAGATTGTAAAGAATATAAAGCGTCCTGGCGGTGAGATGTTTCCTTCTCTGCCAAGAGGAATGGATAAAATCTTAAAAGAGCATTTTGATAGGTTTAGGGATAAAGATAAGCTGCCTCCAGAACTAAAGCATGAAGATTGTGTAAAGGGGTGTTCTTTATTTAATGACCATGAACTTCTTAGAGTATGGAGGAATAACCTTAAAGGCATAGAGTATATAGACAAAAAATCCGGAATAAAGTTAAGGGGTGCTGTAGACAATATACTTGTAAAGGGCAAGAAACTGATTGTTCTGGACTTTAAGACTAGGGGCTATCCTTTGAAGGAAGATACTCATGAGCACTACCAAACGCAGATGGACATATATAACTTCTTGTTAAGGAAGAATGGCTATGAAACTGAGGACTTTGCTTTTTTATTGTTTTATTATCCAGACCAAGTAAAAGAGACAGGAGAGGTCATTTTTCACACTCATCTTAAGGAGATGCCAATTAGTGTGAATAGGGCTGAAAAGGTATTTAAGGAAGCTATAAATGTCTTAAATGGGAGAATGCCGAAAAGCTCAAAAGAGTGCGGTTATTGTAAGTATAGGGGCGAGGGTTAAGGTCTTAAACGAAATAGGATTATAACGGTTTCCACACTAAGCTAGAACAGGAAGCAAGATTTATTGTGGATATTTAGATAAGTCAATAAAAAATTATATAAATACAAAATTAATCAGTATTTACGTAATGGTTTCCAAAATTTCTTTGAATGAACTAAAAAATGAAATAGATTTGATTAGAAAAAGATATCCTAAACTAAAAGACGATTCTGCGTTTGTATTTTGGTTTTTATCTGCATACCTAGTGGATGATGAATCTATTGCGTTAAAATCTTTAACAGGTAAAGAGGGGGGTATTGGTGGTGAGAAAAATATAGATGCAATATTTATTGATGAAAGAGCAAAACAATGCAATATTATCCAAGGTAAATTTCATATTACTAAAGCGAGTGAAAAAATAAATGATGTAACTTCTTTTGCTTATTTAGGGAATTTGCCTTGGGAGCATAAAACTAGATTAGAATCATTTTATTCTAAACTTGATCCTATAGCCCTCTATAAATTTAGAGAAGTTGTTTCATGTGTAAAAAATAAGAAATATAAACTAAACCTATACTATGTAACTACTGGCAAATGCAGTGAAACTATAGTTCAAGAAGCAAAGACAATAGTAAGAAATGCTGAAGGGCCAGTAGATATTTATATAACAACATTAAAAAAAATACTGAATATCTTTAGAGATTATTTGGATGATATAACCCCCCATGTTCCTCCATTAAAACTAAGGATAATTTCAGAGGGATATATACAACATAAGGGGTTAATACATAGATTTGATTCCAAGACAAAAATAGAATCTTGGGTTTTATCTGTTTGTGGAAAAGATATAGGTAATATGTATGAAAAAGTTGGTAAGAGGTTATTTGCAAAAAATATAAGGGGGTGGCTGGGGGATACGGACATAAATGAATCTATTTCAACAACAATCAAAAGAGAACCGCAGAATTTTTGGTATTATAACAATGGTGTTACAATCGTTTGTGAGGATGCAAAACGAGAAACTCAGAGTGGAGAAGATGTTATTATTGTTGATGGTGCTCAAATAATTAATGGTCAACAGACTACAAGGACACTAAATAAAGATGATTCGCAAAATACAAATGTACTAGTTAAAATCATAAAAATTCCTAGAGACTTTGAAAATGGTGGTGATTATGACAGGCTCGTTAATTCAATAGTCAGAGCTACGAATTGGCAAAACTATATATTACCTTCTGACTTAGTTTCAAATGACTATATACAAGTTTATTTAGAAAGAGAGTTTAGAAAGATAAATTATCAGTACATTAGAAAAAAAATGAGCAAATCGGAAGCAAAAACCTTTTATGGCATGGGGTATTATCAAATTGACAAAAGGGAATTGGCCCAAGCTGTGGGAGCCTGCGTACTTGAAGATCCTACAGTGATAAGAAAGGGTAGGGAGAGATTGTTTGAAGATCCACATTACAAAATCATTTTTCAATCAGAAAAACTTTCTTTTTATCTATCAAAATACTGGTTAATGAAGATTGTTGGATACATATCTAGAGGTTATCCATCACGCGCTTATCCAAAATGGATAGTGCTTAACTTCATTTGGAAAAATGTGTCTAGCATAATTAGTTCTGGGGTAAATGAAAAACGATTTCGTTATATTTGTGAAAGATGGAATAATGATAGTAATATTGGTAGTAAGTCACTTTATCCTTTAAATAAGGCGATAGAAAACGCATTTAGATCTGCTTTAAAATTTCATAGGTTAAATAGAGGCAAGGGTGAGGAGGCTAAGGATTTATCAACATTCTTCCAATCAAGAAACCTCGATGAAGAATTTGCTAAATTTTGGACATCCAGTAAAAATACTTATAGGGATAACTTTAATAAAAATACCAAAAAGTTTGAAAGACTATTAAATGAAATAGATATAGAAAATATTTGAAAAGTTTAGATTTATAAATTATACTTTCTACCCATATTGGTTAAAATAGAATTATATCTCAGAGATTGAAAGCGATAAGAAAATTGATTCTGGTATGTATAAGGGAATGACTGGTTTTGAATTAGTTGAAAATCTTTTAAGAAAATAGACAAGAATTCTTTCTTGTCAAACATAAATAAGATCTCTACAAAAGATATTCAAGTGGATATCTGTTATTTAGAATAACTTTATCCCAGTGGGAGATAAGTAAATCTTTTATGTCTTCCTTCGGTATTAATGAAAGAAGCTTATAGAGTGTGTCTCGATATTCTACATGAGTCTGGCTAAGAAAATGTACTAGTATTGTATTCTCTTTACCAATGGCATCTGACATTACATGAGATGAGTTTTGTAACCTTTTATACAGCTCTTGCACAGACTCTTTATTTTTACACTTAATCAAAAGAGAAGTTGTCTGTAAAGTGAATTTGCTGGTTCCAGGCTGAGCCACAATTGCAATAAAATAACCAGAATTTATAATATTCTTACCATGGTAATGAACAGAATCATACGGCAATCTTAAAACCTTGCTCATTTCATAGAAAGAATCTCTTCCATGTCCCTGAGCCATATACTTCATGATAGCAACGTCAATCTTGCTTATCTTTAGTATTCTATCTTGTATTTTTGGAAGAGGTAATTGCTGTAAGACATCGAAGAAAGTTACTCTGGGAAAAATAAGTTTATTGATATTTATATCTAAATAATATAGATTATTGATCAACTTTTCAAATTCTAATTGTTGTTTTTTAGTCTTAATGAAGCACCAAACTTGATAATTATAAAGACCGCTCACAAATATTAATGAGAAAACACAGTTTTGAGAAATCATAATCTTTTCAAATTCTTTTATATTATTACTTGTCTTGATAAAATACACTTTCTTGATAAATAGTAGTTTCTGCCAATTGATAATGGCATCATATCTTAAGATATACCCATTTTCCTCAAGAAACTTTAATCTCTTGATAACCGCTGGTTTTGATATCTTTAGTAATCTTGCAAGATCTTTCAAAGAAAACCTTGCATTTGCTAGCAAATGCTCGAAGATTACCTTATTCTCGTAGTCTAAATCCATAATTCTCAAAATATTGCTTAGTTTATAAGCTTTTGCCAAATTGTTAACTAAAATTGGCATAAATGATAAATATATTATTTACTATATACACTGAGGGAAAATTAGTATGACGGGAGCTATAGCAGGCACAGCCATTCTTCACGTGCCAAAGGAAAGAGAATCAGGGTTACAAATAGTGACTCTTACAGTAAATAATAGTTGTAACCTCAGTTGCGATCACTGTTATTTGCAGTATAATGGTGTAAAAAGTTCATTATCAAAAGAACATGCAAGAAAAGTGCTTGAATCTGATTTCAGATGCTTAGCGATTGTTGGCAAGGAGCCAACACTTAACCCAGAAATAGTTGATTATATTGTAGGAGAGAACTCAAAAATAGGAAGAAATACTAGTATAATCACAAATGGAATTCTTCTCCCAAATTTATCTCAAAAAACCTTATCAAGCTTAGATTATATTGATGTTAGTTTTGATGGCGGTCCAAATACATATTCACAAAGAAGAAAAATAGATTTTAACTCAACAATACAAAAAATTAAGCAAGCACGAAATAGGGGAGCAAGGTCTATTAATGCCCTTCATACAATTTACTCAGAGAATTCTAAATATTTAGATGATATGATGGAAATTGAAGATTTTTTTGATTTTGATACTATTGCATTTTCCTTATTTAAGGTCCCTCATAATCATGGCAATGTTAGAGTAACTTCAGCTTCTCTAGTAGACCAAGTCTTGCCAACTATGGCTAATAATTATAGATTTATGAATAGTGAACATGCAAAGCTTCTAGTTTCAAGTATTGACCTTCCATTTGGCACTTATGATGATTTTTTTAAAAGATTAAAATCACTTGGATTGTCTCATAAGGTTAATTATTGTGATAACCCGTTAGATTTTGGATTTGTAAGAGTAACTTACGATGGAAGAGTTCTTACACCACATGATGCAATTCATCCAAAAATCTATCAAAAAACAGGATATTCATTAGACGATAGTAGATTTAATAGTCTTAATGACATTTTTACACAGCTTCAACATGACAAAGATACTGCAATTGAACTTGTTCATTGATTATACAATAATTTTCTAGAAGATAGACAAGAAACTTTGTGTCTTGTCCAGAAAAACTCCATGAGTTTTTCATAAATGTAATATAAAAATAAAAAGGCTCATTTAGAGCCAATAACTTTCTTTATATAATTAACTGGCTTTATATCCATAATCCTAGTCGTATGTATCAGCCATTTTTCATCTTCGCTTAAATTTATACTAGTTTCCACTATTGGCTTATTGCTTTCTTCGTAACGTTCTTTTCTATTGTTTTTGGTTTCCATTTTTAATACCTCCCGTTGCTTTAAACCGTGCTCTTGAACAAATCTCAAAGCTTTCTCATAGCTTAATTCCCTGTATCTCGGATGGGCTGTTCTCCATTTTTCAAATCCATTCATAAAAGTTCCAATTTCATCCTTGTTGAATCCTTTAGAAATCAATTTAATTAAAGTCCTAAACTCTTGGGCAGACCTTGTATTATCCCTATTATTTTTTTTTTTTTTTTAATTAAGATTGTAATTATATTCCCTTAATTAAGGCTTTAGAAATTCCTTAACCTTTTCTTTTGGTAGCTCTGCTATATATACATCTTTGTAAATTTCATACTTGTTTCCATTTGGATGTATTCCTGTACAAACACATTGCATATATAAGGCCCTGAA
The DNA here is from genome assembly GCA_964584825.1 of Candidatus Woesearchaeota archaeon. GTDB lineage: Archaea > Nanobdellota > Nanobdellia > SCGC-AAA011-G17 > JACPIM01 > CAYIBE01. The sequence continues at coordinate 447 of CAZPBI010000051.1, read as the reverse complement.
CTCTCCGATATTGTTTCTTAATACTGAATTAACTGCATAATTGCTGAAGAAATAAAGGTGAAATCCATTACTGCCTGTTCTTATAGTGAATGTTTCTGGAAGCTTATTTAATATTTCATTTGCATAATCAAGCTTGTCTATATCAAGAATCCTTAAATTTCCATATCCTGCAATAATCCCTATATTTCCGTTGTTTTTTAGATGCTCTATCAGCTTTGGATTGTCATAACGATAATTCCTCTCTCTTTGCCAATCTATTTCAAATGGTGTTTTCTCTTTGGGCTTTAACAGGCAAAACCTGAATCCTGGATTTTTCAGTTGCCATGGTATTTCTATAGCATTATTTAGTTCTTTTCTTTCCATTTTTACTCCTTATTGATTTTTTATTTACTCCATAATACCCCTTAGAAGAAATAGTATTATTTCCGCGAGGGGAATTAGGTGTAT
>CAZPBI010000050.1:902-8460 GCA_964584825.1 Candidatus Woesearchaeota archaeon | reverse complement strand
TTAGTTCAATCTTTGAGGTGATTTTTATTTATTTAAAGGATTGCACCGGAGCTCCAAAACGAAAGACTTAAAAACTTTCTATTAGCATAATAATTATATACAAGCCCCAGGCTTGCCCTGCAAACCTGGGTTTTTCAAAATGACAAGAGTTTCTATATTTATTGATGGTAACAATTTCTATTTTGGATTAAAGAAGGTCTATGGTGATAACAAAAATCTCTGAGTTTTAGCTTTGAAAAATTTTGCAATTTTATTGCCAATCAAAGAGAGATTATCAACATATTTTATTATAATGCCCCTCTTGATATTACTAAGGACTCTGGAAAATACAAACTACAACAAAAGTTCTTTGATAAGCTTGGTAGGATTCCAAAATTCAAAGTTATTTTATGTAAGTTATTAAAAAGAAAGATAAGAGGAACTAATCAATTTTATTATGTTTTAAAAGAAGATGATATCCATATGGCTGGTGATATGATTAAAGGTGCTTTCAAAGATTTTTATGATATTGCTATTTTGATTTCTGGAGACGGTGATTTTGTACCTGCTGTTAAAATAGTTATAGAAGAAGGAAAGAAAGTTGAGAATGTTTATTTTAAGAAAACCGCTTCTACCAATTTAAGAAAAAATTGTGATAAGTCAATATTGCTTCGAAAAGAACTTCTGGATAAATTCTTCGATTAGGTAGTGCCGAGTGACTGAAAGGAGCGAGGCTTAGCAGGGGTTCGGAATTGAACCTAATGCCTGTTAGTTGCCCTGAGCCGAAGGCGAAAGCGCAGCGGGGTCTGAGGAGCGTTAGCGACGAAGAAGTTTGAGGTTCGGACGTTTTAGAGGTTGGCGTCGTTTCTTAAGAGTAGTGAATGATCGAAAGCTTTAAATAGTAGTATGTTATACAATATTTATAGGTAAATTAAAATGCAAAAAGCTAAAGATTATTTGACCTCGAAAGGATGGAAAGCAGACTTAGAGGAAACAGTAAAGGATTTTAAGGATATTGGAATTTCAGTAAAAAGAGCATTAGGATTATCTCATTATGGTTTGCCCAAATGGGGTGGAGAAATGACTTCTAGAGAACTTGAAGATGTTGCTTGGAGAGCTAGCGCACTTTGGTTTGATAACGAGCAAGACTTTCAAGTTTATGCAATGACGAATTATTGGCCTTTGGGACGTTGTCTAATAGGACATGGAAAAAATGCAAGAAGATATGATGACACTTTAGAAATTCCAAAAGGTAATTATGAAAATTTCCCGCAGACAATTTAGACGCCAACCTCTTTTTATTATTTCTTCAAATCTTTGATTTGACTATTGTTTAGCCCGAACCTCAGATTGCAACTAACCCTTGTTATACGCCCCGAGCCGATAGGCGAGAGTGCAACGTGGCACGAAGCGTAGCGGAGTGAGTCAAATTTGAATTTTCCATTCTTAAAAGAAATGGGATTTTCCGATTATTTATCAACAGTTAATAAATTAGCGTCACGAGCAATTCGCCATTTTCCATCTGATTCTTTATGTAGTATAGAAAGTGTGTATCCTGAGCGATTCACCGGTTCGCCACCCTCCATGTTCATTTTTATTTTTATGAAATTTCGCATATAAGCCCAATCGTCAAGAATTTTGATTTCTTTCAGTTCATATGTCCCATCAATGTCCATATTTTTTTGCTGATTGGCAGCAGTTTCAAACGCTTCTTTTCCAAAAGGCTCTTGCCCTGCAACAGTAAAGAGGACATCATTGGTCATTAAACTAAGAATGGTTTTTGTGTCACCAGTTTTTGTGGCGGCGAACCAAATTTCAACTAACTGGCGAATTGCTTGTTCATCATCTGACATTTTTTGGTTCTCCATAAAATAAGATTATTGATGGAAGTTTATTAAGTTTTTTGTCTTGTATCAAGGAAAATCCCCCTACAATTATTTAAAAAAATTCAAATTTGATTGCGTATAACTGTATATATATCTATTTACTTAAATTCTTGCCTTATACGCTCTTTACTATTAAAATTTGAAATATCATATGTGTAAATTTCTGTTCTATTGCAAGATAGTAACTAAATGGCACAAATAGTTGGTGGATTTTTTAAGAATTCTGTAAGTAATTTTACTGCATTTTCTATATCATTTAAGTGAGCTATACTTACTGGTGTATGCAATCCTCTAACTGGAACACCTAAAACTGCTGAAGGTACTCCTCCTTTTGAAATTGCAATGTTAATAGCATCTGTAGTCCCGGAATCAGATACATCAGGTTGTAATGGAATCTTTTTCTTTCTTGAAATCTCTAGAATTCTTTCATCTATGCATGGATTTGAGATCATTTCTGCATCTTTTATTGTAATGGTTGGGCCATTGCCTAGTGCTTTAGAACTGTGTGGCAACATATCATCGCAGTCTGTTACATCAATAGCTAATGCCATATCTGGTTCTATGGTATAACTAGAGGTTTTAGCGCCATATAAACCCACTTCTTCTTGAACTGTAAAAACAAAAAATATGTCATTATTTGTGTTTTTAATTTGTTTTATTGTTTCTATTACAATATAACAACCTAACCTATCATCTAATGCCTTTCCAGAGACTATTTTATCATTACCTATTATTTCTCCGTTAGGTTCTAAAGATATAAATGAACCAATATGAACTCCTGCTTTTTCTATTTCTTCCTTTGTTAATCCAGTATCGATGAACATATCTTGGATAGTTATTTTAGACTTTGCTATTAGAGAAGAGGAAATATTATCTGTTGTTATTATTCCTGTTACATCTTTCTTTCTAGTTTTTATTATAACTTTTTCATTTAATAATACAATTAAATCAATAGTTCCTACCTCAGAAATTCTTATTTTTCCTCCTTTTTCTATGTTTTTTACTATTAATCCGATTTCATCCATATGCGTAGCTATCATAATCTTTTGTGCATTTTTAGTTCTAGATTTCTTGTGGGCAATTAAATTACCCATTTTGTCAACATACACTTCATTAATGTAAGGTTTTATCTCTTTAATTATTAGATTTCTAACTTCCATTTCTTTTCCAGAAACGCCAAAAGCATTAATTAATTTAATAAGTAGATCATATTTTTTCATGATATAACCTCACCACATGTTAAATAATTACATACTTTACCACTATGTTCAAATTTAGGTGTATTTATTTTTCTTAAAGAAATTGTTAGTATGTTCATTGTTTCATCAATTTCTTGCCTGTTTACTGTGTAGGGCGGTAGGATTCTTATACTTTTTTCCCCGCAACCTAGTAAAACTAATCCATTCTTTAAACATTCTATAATTAAATTATTTCTCGTGGCTTTGTTTTTAAGATCAAATGCTATCATTAAGCCAAGGCCTCTTGTATTTGAAATTAGGTTTTTATTTTCTAATTCTATTAATCTTTTTTTAATGTAATTACCTTGTTGACTAATGTTATTTAATAACTTTCTTTTTTTAATTGTTTTTATTATTTGTGCTCCTATTGCAAGATCTAATGAATGGCCTCCACCCCATGTAGATGAAATGGATCCTTCTTCCGGAAACATGTTTCTATTTGCAATAGTTGCACCTACTTGTAATGCTTTACCTGAACTTATAACATCTGGTTTGACATTAAAATTTTCAATGGCCCACCATTTTCCTGTCCTTGCTAAACCAGATTGAACCTCATCAGAAATAAAGGGTATATTTTTTTCTTGTGTTATTTTTCTTATTTCTTTGATTAAATTTTTAGGTGCTATATTATATCCACCTTCTCCTTGAATTGGTTCAATTATAATAAAACCAATTTCTTGTGGAGAAGATTCTTGTTTTAAAATTCTTTCAAGTTTTTCTGGTGCTTGCTCATTGAATGGGAGTCTCTTCATTGGGATAGAGAGAAAATTCATCTTGTGAATAACTTTTGAATTCGTACATGATAAAGCTCCAAGGGTTCTGCCGTGAAACGCAGATTCAAATGAAATACCAAATTTTGCTTGTTTTTGTTTTCTTAATGCTACTTTTATTGCATTTTCAACTGCTTCTGCACCAGAATTTATTAAAAATGCAGCATTTAACCCCTTTGGGCTGATTGATGTTAATTCTTTTAATAATTCTAAATGCTCTTCTATGGCGAAATCTTGTCCTGCATATTTTATTGGATGCTTTTTATATCTTTTTATAATTTCATTTATATCTGGATGGTTATAGCCTAGAGGATTTGAGGCTATTTGTGCTGAGAAATCTATGAATATATTGTTATCTATATCTTTAAAATATGAATTTAATCCTTCTTTTGAATGAACAAATGGATAAAATCCTGAATAACCACCATTTAGTTTTTTTAATTGGATTAATATTTTTTCTGATTTAGGACCAGGAAGATCTGTAATAATTTTTGCTTTGATGCTTATCACCTCTTTAATAAAGTAATATGTTTATATAAAAATTTATCGTAGAGATTGTAAAATGATAGTTATTATAAAATATGTTAATAATTAGGACTCTATTTTTATTATAGCGTATTTTTCAAAAGAAATGGGCCTTGCATTAGATCTTATATTTGTGATTTTTAATCCTAGAATGGTTTCTGTTTTACCTTTATTGATTCTTTTACTTTCTTGATTGGGTCCTTTACTAATGCTAATAAAAATTGATTTTAAATCATCATCGTCTACATCTGCTAATTTTACTTTTTTCTCTTGAACAATTACTTCCTCTTGGTAATCTAATACATATTCATTTGTGTTTAGTTGTATCGGTTCTACTTTTATTACAATAGATCTTTTAGTTGAGTCTACATTTAAATTTAATTTTGAAATTATGATTTCTTCATTTGCTATTTTTGTAGCGCTTCCAGTTCCTTTAATTATTATATCTCTACCATTAGTGTTTAATATTACTTCTCCGTCTTGTGAAATGGACTTTACAGTTAAAATTTCCCCCCCTGCTTGAAATTTATCCCCCATTAGGTATGCAATAACATTTGTTTCAGTTTTTATTGTTGTTTGGCAAGGATCTCTAATGTAATCAATTGATATACATTCTTGTGAAGAGGAGCATACATATTTTTTATATTTGGTGCCATCTGGACAAAAACCTGGTTGGCAATCATTATCTCTAGTACATTCTATTGTTACTTGGGGTTCCTTGTCTCTTTGTGTTACGACATCTAATGGCGTTTTTTGCTCACAGGCATTTAAAATGATAATGCTAACTAAAATTAGGCTTAAAAAAAGATATTTATTCATTTGTAAGTCCTCTTTTTATTAACATTACGTTAGTTTTAATATAAAAACTTATTGAAACTACCCCTTAATGTTAGTAGCTCTAAAGTGCCCCCCTTTTTTGTATTTATTATACCTGGCTTTAGCTTTTTTATCTTTTTTTGATTTTCTTTTATTTGTAAAATAATCATAATCTCCCATTTTACTTGGTGAATAAATCTCTTGTTTCTTTATTGATTAATAAAACATATAATTCAAATATTGCTATTGCTGTTCCTATTGGAAAGCTTAGTAGATGTATTATTAAAGCTGCTATTATTTGAACTATCTTGGCCCATTGTTTTTTTTCTTGGATACCTTTTCCTAGATATACATAAAATATTCCTAATGCAACAAAAAATATTGTTCCTAATATAAATATGCTACCTATCAAAGCAGACATCATTGACTTAGGTAGCATGCTTTTAACAAAAACAGTTAATCCAAGGGTTGTTAGTACTGCACTTCCGAGTAACATTATAATTGCTCCTACTAAAAACAACGCTGCAAAAATATAATCTATAATGGTAATGGCCTTAATTAAACCTTTAGAAGAATTATTCTTTTTTTTCATCAGCAATACTCACAAATATTTTTTTTGTTCTTTTTCGTCATTGTTTTTTTGGGCTTTTGCTTCATTTCAACCTCCTTACTTATTTAGTTTATTCCATATGTAATTTACTGTTTGTCCAAGTGTTTCAATTTTCTTGGTATCCTCATCTGGAATTGATATACCAAATATATCTTCGAATTGCATTACGAGTTCTGCCGTATCTAGAGAATCTGCTTTAAGATCCTTAACATAATATGAATTATCATTGAATTCACTTTTATTTTTTCCTAATTGATCTGTGACTATATCATAAACTTTTTCTTTTACTTTGTCTATTGAATCGTATTCTAATAATCTAGGCATTCTAACCTCATTTTAATTTATTTTATTTGGCATTAAGTATTTAAATATTATGTTGACTAATAGTATCTCCGAAAGTAGACCAAAATGTAAAAGTCTTTATTGGGATAGACCTCCAAGAATATGGCTATATGTTTATAACTTTTATAGATTAATTACTTTTTCTTTAGATTAACAGTCTCTATCTGTGCTCTTTGTAGTTTTCCTGAATAATCTATATATACAGTTTTTTCTTCACTAAATTCTTCAACACCGGTCCATCCAGCTTCTCTCCCATGACCGGTATTCTTTACTCCTCCAAATGGCAAGTGTACCTCAGCTCCTATAGTTGAAGAATTAACATAGGTGATTCCAGCTTCAATATCTTCGATTGCTCTGAATGCATTATTTATGTTGTTTGTGTATATAGCAGAACTAAGCCCGTATGTTATATCATTACATATCTTAATTGTTTCTTTGATGTTTTTTACAGTTATTAACGAAACAATTGGTCCGAAAATTTCCTCTTGTGCTATTCTCATTTTAGATCTAACATTGGTGAATATAGTTGGTTTAAAGAAGAAACCAGGAGAATCAAGTTTTTCTCCTCCGCATAATAATTTTGCTTTTTCTTTTTTTCCAATTTGTGTATAGTATATTGATTTTTCCAATGCTTTTTTATTTATTAAGGGGCCAACATCAGTTTTTTTATCTAAACCATTACCTAGTTTTAGTTTTAAAGTTCTTTTAATCAGTTTTTCTTCTAATTCTTTTTTTATTTTTTGATGTACTATTACCCTAGAGCAGGCAGTACATCTTTGTCCAGTTGTTCCAAATGCCCCCCAGATTATGCCGTCTGTAGCTAAATCTAAATCTGCATCGTCCATTACTATTATTGCATTTTTTCCACCCAATTCAAGACCTACTTTTTTTAATCCAGCGTTTTGAGAAATGAATTTGCCTGTTTCTACAGAACCTGTAAATGAAATTCCTTGTATTTTTGGATGTTTTATAATATAGTTACCAACTTCGTTTCCAGAACCAGTAACAAGATTAACAACCCCTCCTGGTAAACCTGCTTGTTCTAAAATTTTTACTAATTCTATTGCAGACTGTGGAGTATCTGAACTTGGTTTGAAAATTACTGTATTGCCACAAATTAATGCTGGAGCCAATTTCCATGCTGGTATTGCAATAGGAAAATTCCATGGAGTAATTAAACCAAAGATACCAACGGGTTGTCTTATGGTTATGCAGAATTTGTCTTTTAATTCTGAAGGTGTTGTATGGCCAAATAATCTTCTACCTTCTCCCGCCATGTATTCTAATATGTCTATAGCTTCTTGAACATCTCCTCCTGCTTCTTTTAGGACTTTACCCATTTCTATAACCTCAAGCTTTGCTAACTTTTCCTTATTTTTCTTAAGAAGCCTT
>CAZPBI010000050.1:0-892 GCA_964584825.1 Candidatus Woesearchaeota archaeon | reverse complement strand
CTGTTTCAAATAAGATTTCGGCTCTTTTTGGAGCTGTGGTTTTTTTCCATAAAGGAAATGCTTTTGTTGCAGCTTCTATTGCTTTATCTATATCCTTTTTATTTGCCAATTGATATTTGCCAATTGATTTTCCTGTTGTGGGATTTAAATCATCAAAGAATTTTTTAGATGAAGAATTTATCCATTTACCATTAATATATAGTTTACCTAACATATTAACCTCTTTAGATACATAATTTAGTATTATATAAACTATTTCACTCCAAATACCATTCTAGCATCTACTACAAACGCAGATTTATCATTAATAATTAAAGGATTAACATCTAATTCTGATAAATTTTTATATTTTAATGGAATTTTAGATGCCTTTACTAATAATTTTTTTAATAAATTTATATTTGCCCCTTTTCCTCTTTTTCCATATAATGCTTCTTTGAATTTTAAATCATCTATCATAGATTCTGCATCTTTTTCTGTTATAGGGCATGCTCGAATAGAAATATCTTTGAATATTTCTGTATAAATCCCACCAGCACCAAGTAAAATTACATGATTGAAAGTAGAATCTTTTTTAATTCCTATAATTAACTGATAACCTTCATGGTATTCTTGGACTAATATTCCTTGTAATTTTAATTTTTTTATTTTTGATATTTTAATTAAATCATTAAAATTTTTTTCTATTTCTTCTTTTGTTTTAATTATTCTTACACCATTAATATCTGATTTATGTGTGGCTTGTTTTGATATAATTTTTAGAACTAATGGAGGTTTAATTTTAATTTCTTTTAATGAATGAACCAATTGATTTTTTGCAATTGGTAAATAAACCTTTAGTATTTTTTCCGATTCGAATTCTGTTAATATCTCTTTTGGCATAAACGAAATA
>CAZPBI010000049.1:0-8625 GCA_964584825.1 Candidatus Woesearchaeota archaeon | reverse complement strand
CAGAGAATTATCTTTAATCAGGGGTAGACATACTGAATTAGTTTCTGTTTATATCCCTGCTGGTTATGAGTTAATAAAAATAATTCAGCATTTACAACAAGAACAAAGTACTGCTACTAATATAAAGGATTCTAAAACTAGGGCGAATGTTATAGATTCTTTAGAAAGAATGATAAGATATTTAAGATTATATAAACAAACTCCTAAAAATGGATTGGCAATTTTTGCTGGTAATGCTTCTGAATCCGATAATAAGATTGATATTAAAATATGGAGTATTGAGCCACCACAACCTTTGAATACAAGATTGTATAGATGTGATCAAACTTTTGTTCTTGATTTATTAAAAGATATGCTTGAAACTAAAGAATCGTATGGATTGATTGTTATGGATAGAAGAGAGGCAACGTTAGGATTATTACAAGGAACTTTAGTAAAACTATTAACTAAAATGACTTCTAATGTTCCTGGAAAAACACATAAAGGAGGACAATGTATACATCCTAATAGTCTGGTTAATAATGGTTCTATTATAGAGATAAAAAATATTAAAGTGGGAGATGCTATTGAAGGCTATGACTTAGAAAAAATGAAGGTTATAGACTCAGTTTGTATAGACAAGTGGACAGTAAAAAAGGATTCGTATTATATAATAAAAACTGTTGATACTAATGTCATTTGCTCTAAGAATCACGTATTTTTTGTATATAGCAAAGGAAAGCTAATTGAAAGGGCCGCAGGACAATTGACAGAGGATGATTTTTTAATTGGAAAAAACTTCAAAACAAAGATCAAAGAAATATCAATGGTGAATAAATCAATAGAGTTAGTTGATATAGCAGTTAAAAATAAAAATTTTTTTGCTAGTGGCATACTTGTTCATAATTCGGCGCAAAGGTATTCAAGAATAAGAGAGCAGGCAGCTATTGAGTTTTATAAGAGAATTTCAGAAGCTGCAAATAAAGAATTTTTACCTAAACAAGAATTAAAGGGGATTATAATAGGAGGACCAGGACCTACAAAAGAAGATTTTATTGATTATTTAAATAATGAAATAAAAAAGAAGATAATTGCTATTAAAGATGTTACATATACTAATGAATTTGGACTTCATAATTTGGTTGATGCTTCGCAAGAGGATCTAGCTAAAGAATCCATAATTGAAGAGAAGAAGATATTGAAAGAATTTTTTGAGACTTTAGCAAAAAGTCCAAAGTTGATTGCTTATGGATATGAAAATGTGAAGGAGGCATTAGGATACGGGGCTGTATCAAAATTATTAATCTCTGAAACTGAAGATGATAAAATAATTGATGAACTTGAAGGTATGGCTGAACAAATTGGGACACAAATATTTGTTATTTCAATAGATACCCCGGAAGGAAAGCAGTTTAAAGATTTATCTAAAGAAGGAGCAATTTTAAGATACCCTGTTCAGTAACATTTAATATCTATTGCAATTTTATAGATACTGGGGGCATAAGGTAATACTTTTTTTATATTTATAATTTTAATTTTTTTATGTGATTTTTTAGCTTCTTTATTGATTAGTTCTTTTATTTTTTTGTATTCTTCTTTTTTACCCCATGAATAATAATGGATAATACCATTTTTTTTAATTTTTTTAAAAGCTAAATCTATAAATTTATTTGATGATTTTGGTAATGGCATGATAATCCTATCAAATTTTTCCTTTAGATTGGGCACTATTTTTCTAACATCTCCATTTATTAAATTTACATTTTTTAATTTATTTAATTTAATATTTTCTAATGCATATTCATGCGCTTTTTTATTTAATTCAATACCGCAAATTTTTGTATCCGGCTGTTTTTTCTTAATAGAAATTATAAATGGAGCAGTGCCAGAGAACATTACTAGTATTTTTTCATTTTTCTTAACTTGAGATGCTATTCGTTGTCTTTCTGTTAATTCTCTTGGAGAGAAATAAGTTTCTTGTGGATTTAGTTTTATTAGATAACCATATTCTTTATGGATTACTTCTGTATCTTTATCTCCTGCAAGAAGTTTATATTCCCTTTTTCTTAATCTTCCTCTTCTTTTAGATAATTTTAGTAAAATAGATTTTACATTTTTTAATTTATTTAATATTTCATCAGCTCTTTCTTTATCCATTTTTGATTTTCCACATGATTCGATAATAGCTATTGCTTTGTTTTTATTCCCTATAATCTCATAAGATACCATGGTTTTTTAGCTCGTGAATTAATTGGGATGGTGATTCAAACTTTATTGTTTTCATTCTTAATTTTTTTGCCGGTATTAGGTTTTCTAATTGATCATCTGTAAATAAAGATTCTTTTGGATTTAATTTATATTTTTTTAATAATTTTTTATAGATAATTATATCTGGTTTTGCTGACTTTGCTTCAAATGATGTAACTATTCCTGAAAATAATGAATTATAATCATACTTATTTTTTTGATATTTGAACCATTCTTTTGTATGATTTGTTATTGCATATACTTTATATTTTTTATTTAATTTTTTGATTAACTTTACTATTTTCTTATTTGGTTTTTGTGAATGGTAGAGTAAATAAGCCATTTTATTTGTTGATAATTTTAAATGATATTTCTTTCTTTGCTTATTAAAAAATTGCTTAGCGGTTAATTTGCCTACGCGCCATTTTTGCCAATCATTCTTAATTTTTTTGCTTATATTTTCTTCTTTAAAAAAAATTGGATTTGTTGTGCCGAAGATCTTCTCGGCAAATGTCTTCAATAATGTGTTAAATTTTCCTTTTTTAACTACTACTCCTCCTATGTCAAAAATAATATTTTTTATCATTAAGTCCAAGAATCTAAGTCTTTTTGTTGTATTGACTTTGTGGTTATTTTTTCTAAGGTTTTTTCTACCCTCTCCTGTGAGAAATCATGTTCATCAACTAAAATTTTAATTATTTTTTCGTGATCTGGCTCTGTCCATTTCAATTGGTAATTTTTCATTACTGGCATTGATTTAAAAATTGCATATATTTGCTTCCAGTTAAAATCTGGTTTTAGTTCTGCGAACAGCTTATTAAAATCCTTGTATTGTTTAACAAGATTTAAGGCTTTTTTTGGACCAATTCCTGGAATGCCTTTTGGATTATAATCAGAGCCAACTAAAATTCCTAAAACTATTAGTTGATCTTGGTTTATTTTTAAGTGATTAAGCACATCTTTTAATTCTATTAGCTCTGGTTGGATATAGACGAATTTGTTGCCTGGAAGTCTTCTTTTTTGTGATAGTGTTAAATTAGTTATTGTTCTAGGACAACCTTGAAGAAGGCAATCTTGATCTGACGAAGCAAATGCCCAAAGGTCACCCCTTTCTACGCAGAAAGCTCCTTGTGCATCAGCCTCTTGAACACTCTGGATTACTGGTAAACCGAATGCTTTGATTAATTCTTTTGACTCCTTGACCATCTCATTATTTAAGTAAGTAACCTGTTTAGAATATTTATACATAGATTCTATATCTTCCTTATCCTTAGCTTCTAAGTATTTTTCTTTGGCCTTTTCTTTTCTTTCTCGTCTTGCTTGTTGTGTTTGGAATTTTAAATCTGGGGGAGAGCCATCAAAAATATAACATAAAAAAATTCCTTTTTGCATTAGATTTAATGATCTGTAGAATAAACCAGAATATACGCTTGTTATTCTCCCTTTAGAGTCCATTAACGGCGTTCCATCTCTTTGTCGAATTGAAGAAAGGAATTGATATGCGCAATTACTAAAATCTATTCCTATTTTCTTTCCTTTCAGATCTTCCCACTCTATAGATTTTGTCGGAAGAATTCCAGGTAACTTAACTCCCATTTTACTTAAAATTTTCTAGTTTTATCCTTTTTATTTCTTTTATTTGGTCAAAATCTGAATCGTCAGAAAGAATTTCGTTAATATTATTTGTTAACGCTGACGCTGCATGAATAGCATCCCTTGGATTTAAATTGTATTTAATTGACAAATCTTGTGCCAAAAAAATAACATTATCGTCTACTTTTAAGAATAACAGATTTGGAAAACTAAGAAATTTTTTTCCTTCAATACCTGCAATGTTTCTTCCTAAGGTTTTTTTTATTATAAACACTATCTCATCCCATGTCAAGAGAGATGTGGCCGCTGATAGTTCCTTGAAAACTACTTTTCTTAGGATTTCATTACAAATCTTTGATTGTTCATCTGTTGTGGGATTTACTATTGCTGACAAGAAAATATTGGCATCAAGGTAGATCATATTGCTCTTCCAATATTTTTTTTATATCTCTTGTTCTAAGTGGTTTTTTCAACTTTGGAACATTTAGAAAATCTTCTATGAATCTTTTGGGATCTGATTGTTTCAATAGTACTTCTTTTTCCCTAACCTCAAAAACAACCTTCTGTCCTCTATTTAATCCTAAAAATTTCCTTATATCCTTAGGTATAACTACTTGTCCTTTTTCTCCAATTTCACGTTCAATTATCATATATTTTATGAGTATGAACTATTATTTAAACTTTTTCATACTATTAGGTAGGATTTTTTAAAGAAAATTTATAAATATCACTTAGAAATTAAAATATGTGATAAAGGAGGTATTGTTAAATCATAGGGGTGGCAATTATATTTATAGAGTAAATTGTGATAAATTAGATAAATTGTGTAATGGACACTTTGTTTCATTAAAAACGTATTTGAATTTTATTGTTAAAAATTGCCCTAATCCATTTTTTAATAATGGACCGAGGAGCAGTTTATTAAAATTTAAATTACTAAATGACGTGATGGAAGTCGCTGGTCATGAAGTTTCAACATTAGCTAGATATGGACTAGAAATAAATAAAGATAGATTCAGCGATGCTCATTCTAAAGTTCAAGTATTTATGCTAGAACACGATAAGAATACTCTAGCTATGGAAGTGCCTATTTGGCTAATGCCTAATGAACTTGCCGGATACAAAAAATTCTTTAATGACGAAGAGATTTTAACAGGACATATTGATATCTTAAGGGTAAAAGATGAAAAGATATGGATATGGGACTATAAACCAGATGCTAAGAAGGAGAAATATGCATCAACACAAATATTCTTCTATGCCTATATGTTATCGAAAAGAACAGGAATAAACTTGGATAAAATTAGATGTGGATACTTTGATAGGAACTTTACTTTTGTATTTAAACCTCTGGAAAGTTATTTATATAAATTAAATGAACAAAAGAATTTAATAACTAAATAATTTTGTTTGTTTAGATCCTTTAATCAGGTCATCAAAATTTAAATCAAAAAATATTAAAACCATATCTGCAATAGGTTTAATTTGTTTTTCAATGTAATGACCATAATCTATTTTATGTTTCAGTGCTTGTTTTGGTTCTGGGCCTGCGGTAGTTATGTAATACTCAACAATGTTGCCCTGAAATTTATCTCCCAATTGTCTTGCTGCAAAAACGTGCTGCGGGGTAATTTTAGTATACGCTCCTAATTCTTTTCTTAATTGTTTTTTATAAATCAATTTGTCATCATATTTTCCTTCACTAATATCTTGTATGAATTTCTTTACAAAAGAGGCAATTTCTTTCTTATGGAAAATTCTATCCAATATCTCTTTCTGGAATATTTGTGATGCTTCTGTCCAATCTGAGCGCACAGATTCGATACCCACAGTTTCAATTTCTTCTTTTCCATCTATTTTTATTAATCCGGCATACCTCTTCTTTGCACCTTTTTTACCAGATCTTATTTTAGGCATCAGAAATTTAATATAATTTTTTTCAAATTTGAGTTCTAAAAAAGACTGTCTTTTGTATTCCTGTTTTATATGTTTCTTGTAGAAATCATTGATATAATTTTCGATTTCTTTTCCTATTCTACCAGCTTCTTTTTCTGTTTTAGCATATGAATTTACAAAATTTGAGTCTGTGTCTAAATATATTACATCATAAGCTTGCTCTTCTATTTTTTTAGCTGTTAGTTTTATTATATATTGCCCAAAATGGGTTATGGCATTAGCAAAATCAATATTAAAAAATCTACAAGAAGGAGACGCCATGATGCCAAAAAAAGAATTCATAAGTATTTTTATTGCATAACTAGCAAGTTCATTTTTTTGTTGTTTTGCTTTATCTCTTTCTTCCCATAAAGTTTGAATTATTTCTGGAACTATGCCGTTTTCATTTCTAAAGTAAACATTATTTGGAGATTTAATTGCATTTTTTTCTTTTTTAGTTCCTAAATAAGAGGCCGGATCTAGGTTAAAAGTACGCATTAAAGAAGGGTATAATGATTTGAAATCAAAAACAAGAATATTATCATAAATCCCTGGTTTAGATTCCATTACATAACCACCAGTTATAGGACTAGGTTTATCTGAGAATTTGCCTGTGGGCACTACAAAATTTCTTTCCCTTGCTTTTTTTAAGTAAATCGAATCAAATGAGGCTATAGAAGCAGAGACTCTGTCTAGGGGCATTCCTGTTAACATTGATCTTTGTATTGATAGATCTAAAGCATGTGATTTATGGATTATATCATAAACTAATTTTGCATCTAGTAAGTTATATTCTAATAATAACTTTGGATTTTCTTTATAAATTTGATCAATTTTTAATTTGTCATGGTGTTTGATTAATTTTTTTTCTTTTAGAATTTGCTGAGCTACAGTGTCTAGTTTATAATCTTTTACTTTTATAAATGATGATTTTAATAATGATAAACCATCTAAAATAACTCTACCTGAGACATGCGCTTTACTATCCTTAAAGAAACTTTTTTCAAGGTTTAATTTTATATTTGAATTATCTCTGCCTATTTTGAATGGAATTTTGTATTCTTTAAATTTATTTGATAGAAAAAATAAATCAAAAGCTATTACATTCCACCCTGTTATTATATCTGGATCTTCTAGGATTATTGCTTTTTGAAAATTGGTTAATAGAGTTTCTTCATCTGGACAAGAGATTGTATTTTTGAATTTATCCTTAGAAAGGATAAATGACTGTTGATATTTTTCTGAGTATAAAGAAACACAATATAATTTTTTTCCATCTATACTCGTTTCTATATCTAACGAAAGAACTTTTAGATTTTTAGGATAACAAGATGTCGGTGTTAATTCTGGTTCTTTATATAATCTGTCTATTTTATCAGTAGTTTCGTAGTCACCTTCTATGTCCAAAGAACTTTGAATTTTTTTGTCTATTAGAAATCTGTATTCAAATCTAATGTCTGCTTCATAACATTCTATGCTACTTTCTAGGAATTTGTCTCTTAATTTTGGAACTTCAGGAGGAACATTTAATATTATTTTTGTTACATTTTCTTTTTCAAAATTAACAATGGAAGTTTCTTCTAATTTAAATTTTGCTAATTTTTTTGCTTTATTTAGATCTGAAGTTTTAATAAAAAAGTACGGTCTAAATTTATTTATTGCTAAAAACGATTGTCCATTCTCTAGTCTACCATATAAATAAACATAAGCTTCATTATTAATTATTTCGTATGACGGGTATATAATAAAACCTTTCATAAATGTAAATTGTAATTTTTTGTATATAAAGGTTTATAAATTAATTTTAGATTAGAAGGCAAATGGATGATTATATAAAATCTGGTGAAATTTGTAAAAAAGTAAGGGAATATGGAGTTAGTTTATTAAAAGAAGACACAAAATTTATTGATATCGCTGAGAAAATTGAAGACAAGATTATCGAACTTGGTGGTGAACCTGCTTTTCCTGTCGATATTGGCATAAATCATTTAGCAGCACATGATAGCCCAAGGTATAATGATGAAAGGATTTTAAAAAAAGGTGATGTTGTTAAATTGGATGTGGGTGTACATGTTAATGGCGCAATTGCGGATACTGCTGTTACTGTTGAAATTGGTACTAGCAAATATAAAAAATTAATAGAAAGCGCTGAAGAGGCTTTGAAAAAAGCTATTGAAGTTGCAAAACCTGGAATTGAGATAAGGAAAATAGGTGTTGTAATTAAAGAAACTATTGAAAATTATGGTTATATCCCTATTGTAAACTTATCTGGACATAGATTGGATAAATATGAAGTGCATGCGATCCCTAGTATACCAAATATCGATAATGGTGATAATACAAAATTAAAAGAAGGACAGGTATTTGCTATAGAGCCTTTTGCTACTAATGGTGCTGGTAAAGTTATAGAAGGAAGGCCCTCTGGAATTTATGGATTGATATTAATTAAAAATGTAAGAGATAAAAATACTAGAGAATTATTGAAATATCTTGTTGAAAAATATAAAACTCTACCATTTTCTGAAAGATGGTTGATTAAAAAGTTTGGATTGAAAATTAAGTTTAGTTTATTATCTTTAGAAAGAGAAGGAGTAATAAAACAGTATACTATTTTACCTGAAAAAAATGCTGGGCAGGTAGCTCAAGCTGAAAGAACTTTGATTATTGGGAAAGGAGTTATTAATTAAAATTCAATTAACCTTAATAATGCTCTACTAGAATTTAATTTATTAAGAGGGCGCGACGTACCCCGAGCGAAGCAAACGAGTACCGAGGATCCCTGCCGCAATCCAGGACAGCCCAGACAGAATCCGCATCGAACCCCGCGACAGCACCTTCTCTTGGATACCAATAGTAGAGAGTTCCTTTTGG
>CAZPBI010000048.1:0-9118 GCA_964584825.1 Candidatus Woesearchaeota archaeon | reverse complement strand
AATTTGCTATAATCTTATCGAGTATCTTCAGAAAATTATCTTCTTTTGCTAGTGCTTTAACGAGTTTTTTCAGTGTTTGTTCATTAATGCCCTCAGTTAAAACTTTCCTTACCCGTTCTAAATATTCTTCATCATCTTCTGTGAATACTTTAAAATTCCTTACTTCTTGAGAATTAAGTATCCTCAACAGCTTAGTTGTCTTATCTCTTCCGCCTTTTAATATTGATTCATCACTAACTTTATCTGTTGTAATTGACTTAAACTGTTGTTTATTCTTATCAAGTAATTCATAATAATCTGATTTAAGTTTTGTTTTCTTATCTTCTTTTTTGGAATATAGAATTTTAGCAGCAGAAACAAAATCTAACTCTTCTGTTTTGGATTTGTGTGCCAAAAAGAACTTTTGCAGTTTTCCTTTCCTAAAGTAAGATACTAGGGAATCCTTATTATCTTCCATGAATTTAGAAGTTCTTGCTTTTTTAGGCAGATTTTTAATATGCTCAAAAAGATTTGGGTCTTTATTCCTTATGTTTCTTATTTCCATCAGATACTTTAGCTCACTTTCATCAGTATTATCTTCATCAATAAGTCCCTCTTTGGAAGTCAATCTTTTGAATAAGTTCTGAGACTTAATCTCTTCGCCCTCAGTTAATAATCGAGCATCGGCTCCAAGCATTTCAATAAAAGCATGTATCTTCGCTTCTGCAGCCTCTTTTAGCTTTATTACATTATTAGACTGTGTTGTTGGAAAGAAATTAAAAGTGTAAATCTCATCAAACTTAGTATCTACTCTATTTATACGACCAACTCTTTGCATCATCCTTGTGGGATTCCAAGGAATATCATAGTTTATAACTGTATTTGACCTATGGAGATTTACTCCTTCTGAAAGAACTTCTGTAGTTATAAGTATCCTATAATCATTTTTAGGTTTTCTGGCTTTGGCATCAAAATTTTCTATTACGTTGTCTCTTATTATAGCATTTGATGCACCAGAGAACACAATAGCTTCGCTCGCTAAACTCTTAGGTAGATTTGCCCCTAAATACTCAGCTGTTTCCTTCGATTCTGTGAAAAGGATTATCTTATTCTTCTTGAGTATGTCTCTTGATTGCAAAATACTGCTTAGTTTGTTTAATTTGGGGTCTCTCTTGACTTCTAACCACATTTGCTGTATCTCTTGGAGTATTTTCAAGTCAGACTTAAGATTTAATATAAAGTCTTTCCTGAATTCTGTGGATTTATATTCCTCTGCTTTTTTCTCTTCAATCAATCTTTCTATAAAACTTTCATCTCCCTCTTCCAGAGCCTCAAAAATTTGTGCAGTATATCTCTTGCTTATGTATATTTTACCTTTGTTATAATTATCTATAAATCTAGTATAATAATTAATAAATCTCTCAACAGATTTTTTGAAAGCATAGAAACTACTCTCTAATCGTTTTACTAAAAGGATTCTCATAAATCTTCCCATATTTTTTTGAGATATTTCTTCTGGCTGTGTTTTAGGACCAGTATAATAAATAATGGGCATATAACGAGCATAAGTAAACTTTTTAGTAATCATGTTTAATGTTTTATCAAATATCTTTTCCTCTTTTTCATTTAACTCATAAAATATTGATTCGGGGTCAGTAATATTCGGAAACTTTAAATGTCTTATCTTCAAATCTTCTCCAAAATATCTTTCAATTTCAGACCGTGTACGTCTCACCATCAAATATTTCAAAACTTTTTCTCTAATCTCCTTCGCATTTTCTTTTACTATTGAGATATATTTGTCATAATCAGCTTGTCTATCTACCCCCTTCCTTTTTGCATCAAGCTTTTTGAAGAGAACATTGAGATTTGATTGGTTGGGAATGGTACTTTTATTTGGTTTCTGGAAAAGTTTTATCTGGCTTAGTATATCCTTTGGACTATTATTGAGTGGAGTCGCAGATACAAGGATTACTCTTTTTCCACTACATATTCTTGCAAGATTCTCATAAGTGATGTTTGTTTCTGTTCTAAATCTATGTGCCTCATCAATAAAGATATTCTTATACTTACTCAAATCTCTTTTTAAAACTGAATCTAATTTGCCTATTGATTCAAAATGCGCTGAGACCTTAAAGTCTAGAAATACATTTTTCCAAGAGCCAGGATTATTTTCATCTAATAATATTGGTGGAGCCAATACCAAAATACCGCCATCCAGTTGTTTTGCAAGCATAGCAGAGACATAAGTCTTTCCTAATCCAACAACATCCGAAAGAAAAACACCACCATACTCATCAAGCTTATCTTGGGCATCTTTGACTGCTTCCATTTGATACTCAAGCTCCATGAATCCTTCTGGCAGAGAGTCTTTGAATATTTCTTCTTGGTCTTTGTTTATCTTTTCTTTAAAATACTCATATAAAAATTTAAGATAAAGCTCGTATGGTTTTAAGTTATTGTTAAGCCATGTTTTATTTTCAATGGTTTCAATATAATCTTTTGAGACATCAACTGAACTTTCCCACAAATCATTGAACTTTTTTAAAGCAAATTCATAATCTGCCCTATTCTTTAATTCAACATTAAACTCAAGGTTCTGGATAAGACCCGATTCTGTAAAATTGCTTGAGCCAGTTATTACTCTTCCAACATCCATTGCTCCTTCAGAAAAGGTCATAACATATAGTTTAGCATGAATCTTCTCGGAAGCATAGGCTCTTACTTCTAACTTACCACTATTAATCCATTTTTTAAAAGAATCTACTGATTCTTCTGTTTCTTTACTTTCTAGTGTTTCTTCAAATTCTTTCTTAATATTACCTGAAAAGTTTTCTTTTACTTCAACCGTTGATAATTTTTTAAGAGTTTGTTGACCTTCTTGTGTTTTTTGGATTAAATCCAATGTTGCTTTATCTGTTTTTATTCCTACGAGTATTCTTATCTTATTTACATTCTTGAGATTTGGATATAGGTTATGAAATCCACTAGTATAAAAATATCCAACAAGACAATCAAAAAATTTTGTCTGTTTAAGCAACCTTTCAAATCTTTTTGAAAGGGTTACCTCTCCTTCATTGGTTATAAAGGATATATCAGAGTCCATACTTTTATCTAACAATTTACCTATTTTTATACTTTTTTACCCCATTGCCCGATACTTTATTATACTGATATAGCTCTGTTTTTCTTAAAATGGTATACAAACTATCAAAATCATCATTAGGATTAATGAAAGAATGCCCTAGATGTTTCTGGCTTACTCAACATAAAGTATGGAGCAGACCACAAGGAATTTTCCCCTCCTTGCCAAGCGGAATGGATAACATATTAAAAACACATTTTGACAAGTTCAGAACTAAAGGAAAACTGCCACCAGAGATATGTGAGAACGGAGATTGTAAGGATATGAAACTATTTGATGATATGGACTTACTGAAAGTATGGAGAAATAATTTTAAGGGTATAAGGTTTACAGATAAGGAAGGAAATGTTTTATTTGGCGCAGTAGATGATATCCTAATGAAAGAAAAGAAGCTAATTGTGATGGATTACAAAACAAGAGGTTTTCAATTAAAAGAGGATACTGCTAATTTATACCAAGACCAGTTAGATATTTACACCTTCTTATTTAGGAAAAATGGCTATGAAACAGAAGATTACGGATTTTTGATATTTTATTATCCTAATAAAGTTTTAGAGACCGGAGAGGTTATATTTGATACTGAACTAGTCAAAAGAAAGATAGATGTTAAAAATGCTGAAACTATCTTTAATAATGCAATAAGGCTGTTAAATTCTGCTTGTCCTAGTAAGAGTTGTGAGTGGTGCGAGAGGAAATAAATTAAAAAATAATTTAAAACCAACCAAGCATGTTTTATTTCTTATTTTTCAAATTGAATTAAAAAGTCTTTAGTATACTTTTCTTTTTCACTCCAGGCAATAGTGGGTATTTTATAAGCATTCAATGCCTCTTTGAATCCTTTACCTATATTTTGTTCATCATTAAATATTACCATTCCTTTTACATTTTTTCTAAACCCCTTTATATCATTCAAAACAAAAATAGCATGCTCCGCACTCTGTTTTATAGGATTGTTTATTACTTTTATAAATGTTTCTGGTTTATCTTTCACTGAAGGAATTGCAATTTCAATATTATGTTCATACATACTTATACCAATAACCCTTATATCGTGATTAAATGGGATTCCACTCCTCCTAAAATAACTTTTAACATCTTCTTTAAATAAGGTACTTACAGTTGGACCAGCCATCATAAACATATCATCTATTGATAACATAGCCTGGACTAAGTTATGTTTACTCTTACCAATCCCAGTTAAATCAGTTTCAACATAAAGCTCTTGTGTTTTTTCATTAAAATTAACTCCAATCCCTATGAGGGCAAGTTTAAATAATTCTTTTCTTTTTGGGGAAGATAACTCAAATCCAGATGATTTTAGGTCACTGAAAATAAAGCCATCATCAGTTAAGAAATAGAGCCCATTTTGTTTTTTAACAATATATATCTCTAAATAATCATTATGTCTGTCGAGGAATGGAGTTTCAACTACCCATTTCTCTTTACCGATTTTTGTGATGAATACATTTTTTTTAATCCATTCTAAATAATTTTCTATAAATTTATTCTCCATCTTTATCAAAACCCATCAAACTTTTTTGAGGTACAAATTCAATTTCCTCTATATTGCATACTTCACAGAATTTTTTCAAAGAACTTAATACATCTTCTGGATTATCAAATTCTGGTGCAGGAATAGCTACCTTATCTGCATACTTTTCTTTGTAAATATGCAAATGTGGACCCCTGATAATATCTCCGCCTAATTCAGGTGGATTTTTATGAATTCCACGAGATTCAAATCTTACTAAGGGTATAGTTTCATCATATCTATTCTGGTATCTTATCTTTTTAAGTTGTAGGTTTCCCTGTCTTAAATCAAGCTTAAACCTTTCCTCTCTATCTTCAGATACTAATTCTACAGAAAAATCAAAGGGCTCATTTAGGATAATCCTATCTCTATTAAGAAACTTCTTTCTCATAGCAATAAGAAATTCTGCTTCTTTTTGAGTTAACATTAAGTTCATTACCCTACTACCTCCTTTTTAATTTTTTCTTTTTTTCTTGGCATTTTTTCAATGTAAAGCAAATTCTTTTCAGGGTCTTTGGTTATGTAAACTTTTGTTCCTTTTTTCCATCCCATTCTCTCTATATGTTCTGGCGAGATGGTTACTGTGTACTGTTGCCCATTATGCATTATCGTTGCCATTTTTGATATGTAATATTATCTTAATATTAGTTTAATAGTATTTAAACTTTATTAGTAGTAAAGTTTAGAACTTTAAAGTTATGCTATAGAAATCTTTATATATAAATTATATATTAAAAACATATTAAAATGGTGATGGTAAACATAGATGGTAATTTGTATAAGGAAATTTCTTCAATAATTAAGGATAAAGCAGTTGATTTTCCCTCTATAAAGAATTTTGTGGAGAAATCAGTGTCAAAAGAATTAAAGAGTATCAAGGAAGAAATAAACAGGAAAACAACGAAAGAAAACGCTTTTAAGAATATGCAGAAAATCATATCCAAACACGAAAATTCAAAAGACAAAGATGCCTTTTTTAGCGAATTTTTGAAAAAGACCCTGGATTCATCTTTATTTAAGGTCGTAGATAATGGTGAACATAGGATGATTGATGTTGCTGATTTGATTACCCTATTTAGACAAGGTAGTTCCATAGTTACTAAATCAGGAAATGCAAACAGCATAATAAAAGAATTAAAAAACATGAAGAATATTCATGATGTTAAGAGTGCTTTGCTATTGTTTGAAATAGACGGCAAATTGTCTTTAAACAAAGGGGTTGGTTTGGCTGATGAAGTTATATCAAACTTCAATCCAGAGACTAACATAATCTGGTCTATGCATCCTGCCGATAAAAATAAAGAACTGGTGCATATATTAGGTATAATATAATAGTACAATGTTTTGGATTACAAAAAACCTAGGAACTGCTTCATTGCCAGAATTAGATGAGGTTAAAAAATTAAAAGACGTAGAGATTGAGTTAGTTACAGATTTAATAGACGGAAAACAAATAAACAAAGGACAGTTCAAGTCTAAGGTTAATCATGTTGAAAAGATAATAAAAAGCGGTAAAAAAGCAGTAATCATTTGCGTTGGTGGCATGAGCAGAAGCAACGCAGTAGCTTTGGCTTACTTGATTAAAGGTGGAATGAATTTTGATAAAGCTTATAATTTAATAAAAGAAAAGGTTCATATAGCCCAGATAAATATGGATTTAATTGATTTTATTAAGAAGGAATATTTGTAGGGTAAAGATGATAGAAACTATAAATCTGATAATTGGAATAACAATAATAATACTAAACTTAATTCCTTTTATTTTAAAAGAGCAAAAATATTTTACAGTAACAATTCGTCTATCGTTATTAATAGGGACTATTGGAGTTTTATTTAGTTAAAGGGGTTATTAATAAAATGAGACTGACTAAAGAAGAAAAAGGAGATTTTAGGATAATATTAGAGGAATATTTAGACACATTTAAAAAATCAAAAAAACACCAGAAAGCACACAAGAAAGAGCCTTGTTATAGATGTAATTTTGTTAAAAGAATTTTAAGGAAACTTAAATGAATAAAAAATTCAAAACCAAAACGGACTTAGGGGATAAAGAGTTAGTTAGAGCTAAGTGCATTATTTGTAATGGCGAATACTTGGAAGTTTTAGAGAAAGATAAGGAAAAAGCTCCAGAAACTTTTATTTGTGAAATATGCGTAGAAGATGAATAGAGAACTAGTAAAAATCTGGAATGATATAAAAAATGATAAGGTTCATTATAGAAGAAAAACTAAAGAAATTAATGGAAGAAATTATTTCCGAATCAAATACTAATAATTTTGAGGCTTGGTTTTATCCTGAATATAAAGGGGTTAAAGGATTTTTAGGGACTCAAGATATGATTCTTCTAGGATTAAATCCAAGCTCTGGAACATTTCCATCAAGAAAAGATAAGATTCTTTACGAACTATTAATCAAGAAGAGTTTGAAAAATATCCATATAAGCGATTTTATCAAAATTAGGGCTAAAAATAAGGAAGTTCCAAATATTTTAAACAACAATGAGCTAATAAAAGAACAAATAGGATTTCTAAAGAAAGAATTAGAAATAATAAAACCGAAGATTATAATTCCAATGGGTCTTCAGTGCGAAGAGTTATTAAAGGAAAACTTTCCATATTTAGATTGTGAAGTTATTAGAATAAAACACTATGGATTTAGATATAAACCCCAAAAAGAGGTTTTTGATGAAATTTCGTCAACATTAGATAAGATAAGAGAAGTATACAAAACCATTGTAAATTAATGTTTGAAGGAGAGACCTTATGAAGATAGAGTTCAATGAGGATGGAAGTTTAAAGACTTCTGAACAAGCAGTATCATCTTTTTCTAATATAGGCTTGGAAAAATGTAAAAAAATAGCAAATCTTATTTTCAAAAGTTATTCAGAAAAGAAAGGAGTCTTTGAGAAATTTAGATTTCCACCAGAATATATTTTACCAGAGAGTATGAAACGAAGTTCTAAAGAACAATTAATTTATGTTACTTTAACTGTTGCTTTAGATTATATGAGGGATGCTGAGAAACTGTGGAAACAAAACCATAATGCGTGGCTTAATAGCAATCAAAAATGGATTTTTAATCCTAAAGAGGTCAATGAAAAAGGTTTAGATTATTTAATAGATTTATTTAAAAAAATTAAAGACCAAAGACCAAATAAAGATGCAAGAATATGGTTTACTATATGCAAAAAATTATTGGAATTTGAAGGTGATGTTTATAAATTATTATACTCTATTGATTTTGATGCGGTAAAAATCAGCGAATATTTAGATTCAAACAAAGAAGACTTTCCATATTTAAGCGGAAATAAAATTAAGCCATTATGGTTGAGAATGATTAATGATAATGTTGGGATTAAATTAAAGAGGATTGAAGAAATTCCAATACCTATTGATGTTCATACTGCAAGAATGACACTGAGGATAATATTTAATGAAGAGTTTAAAGGTAGTGTAACAGAAAAATTAAGAGAAAAATGCCAAAATATTTGGAAAACCGTCTTAGAAGGAGCAGGTATTTATCCATTACAATTAGATGAACCCTTGTGGTTGTTGGGCAAATATAAACTGCTTAACAAATTTTTAGATGAAAATAACATAAAGCTATAGAATTTTATTGTTGTGCCCATTTCCCGCTTTATTTAAAAATAATTAATATTATAGAAGGTTATGGCAAGATGTCCTAAATGTAATTATATTTTAGTTCTTTTTGAAAAAAGAGGCAAATACAAGTGCGCAAAATGCTCAAGATTGTGGTCTCAGAAATTTATTGAAGATAAAGAGTTCAGGGAATGGAATCAAAGACAGAGAGAAGAAGATTTGAAGAATATACATCCTAGGATGCATTCGCAGAGAAAATTCAGAAAAAGAAACCCAGAAAGAATAAAAGAATATCAAAGGAGATATAGAAAAAAACATAAGAATAGACTAAAAGCACAAAGCAAGCTTTATTACAAATTAAATAAAGACAAAATATTAGCAAAACAACGACAGGAATATTATAAGAATCATGAAAAAGAGCTAGAAAGATGCAGGGTTTACAGGGAAAATAACATAGCTAAAAGAACCGTATCCAAGAAGAGATGGATTGAAAATAATAAGGAGCATCACAAGTTATGGTTAAAATCTTACCTTGATAAAAACAAAGAGAAAGAAAATCTAAAGAAAAGATTAGGCTATTGGAGATTACAGCAAGTTAAGTTAGCACAACGATACTTGGAGAACGAGCTTTATATGGCATATGGAGATTATATTTGAAGTTCATTGCCCACTTTTCTACTTTCGGAACTACTTTAAATAAAAATTAACAAGTAGCGTGAAAAATGGCACCAATTTTCTTTTGTTGTATTAAAGCCTTATTATATTGAGATATTGCGTTTGTATTCTTGTCTATAATCAAATTAATTCTCCTCATTCTTATTAAATCTTTTAATTCAGAAGGAACTTCCAAATAACCTGAATTTC
>CAZPBI010000047.1:0-9410 GCA_964584825.1 Candidatus Woesearchaeota archaeon | reverse complement strand
TGGTGGTTTAAGAATTGGGGAAATGGAGAAAGATTGCTTTGTTGCACATGGTGCTAGTTTATTATTGAAAGAAAGATTTGATTCAGATAAGACAATAGTGCACGTATGTGAAGAATGTGGGATGTTAGCAATATATGATGACTATAGGAATAGAAAGTTCTGTACAAGATGTGGTACTAATGCAGAGATTACTTCAATTGAATTAAGTTACGCCTTCAAGTTATTAATAGATGAACTGAAATCGTTATGCATTTATCCAAGATTAAATTTAGTAAGCAGGTATTAATATGGGTTATTATATATACAAAAAGGTAGGGAGTATTACATTTGGTTTATTTAGTCCTGAAGAAATTAGAAAAATGGCTACAGTTAAGATTATTACCCCAGAACTATATGACAAGGAGGGATATTCTGTTGATGGTGGGTTGATGGATATACATCTAGGTGTTATAGATCCTGGATTGAGATGCAAGACTTGTGGTGGAAAATTAAAGGAATGCAGTGGCCATTTTGGTTATATTGAATTTGCAAGGCCAATAATTCATCTTAAATATGTTAAATCAATTTTAGATGTTTTAAGGTGTACTTGTAGAGATTGTGGTCGTTTATTATTAACAAATTCTGAGAGAGATAAGTTAATTGCAGAATTGGATAATGTTGAAAAAGAAAAAGGACTAAGTGCAAGAAGAAATAAAATTAAAGAGATAGTTAATATTATTAAGAATAATAAGAAATGTCCACATTGTGAAGGAAAACAGTATATAATTAAAATCGAAAAGCCTACTAATCTCTTCGAAAGGGATAAAAGATTGAGCCCTACCGAAATAAGGTATAGATTAGAGAAGGTTTCAGATGATGATTTAATTGTCTTAGGATTTAATCCCAAATATGCTAGACCGGAGTGGTCTGTATTAACAGTTTTACCTATACCTCCTGTCACAATAAGACCGAGTATTACATTAGAATCGGGTGAAAGAAGTGAGGACGATTTAACTCATAAATTAAGTGATATTGTTAGGATAAATCAAAGATTATTTGAAAATATTAATGCTGGAGCACCTGAAACAATTGTAGAAGATTTATGGGATTTATTGCAGTATCATGTGACAACTTATTTTGATAATTCTCTTGCGAAGGTTCCACCTGCGAGACATAGATCGGGGCAACCATTAAAGACATTAAGTGAAAGAATTAAGAGCAAAGAAGGAAGATTTAGACATAATCTTGCCGGGAAGAGAGTAAATTATGCTGCAAGAACTGTGATAAGTCCTGATCCGGAGGCTAACTTTAATGAAGTAGGCGTACCTAAAAGTGTTACAATGGAGTTAACTGTGCCTGAAAAGGTTACAGAGTGGAACATAGGATGGTTAATTCAACTAATAAAAAATGGCCCTTCAGTTTATCCAGGAGCTAATTATGTAATAGATACCGAGGATAAAAAGAAGAAGTTAACAAAAGAAACAACAGAACAAATATTACAAGAAATTAAACCAGGTTATCAGGTTGAAAGACATTTGATAAATGGTGATATTGTAATATTTAATAGACAACCTAGTTTGCATAGGATGAGTATAATGTGTCATAAGGTTAAACTTATTGGTGGAAAGAGTTTTAGATTAAATCCATCTGCGTGTGTTCCCTATAATGCAGACTTTGACGGTGATGAAATGAATTTACATATTCCGCAAACAGAGGAAGCTAGAGCAGAAGCGGATATATTAATGCAAGTACAAACACAAATTATTTCACCAAAACATGGAAAAAATATTATAGGGTGTATAGAAGATTCTGTTTGTGGAAATTATTTATTAACTAAAGGAATCGATATGAGTAGAGAAGGAGCTATTGAATTATTAGCTAGCATCAGAGTCGAGGATTTTTCAAGATTGCCAGATAAAAATAAAATAAATGGTAAAGAAATTTTTAGTATTCTTTTACCTACTGACTTTAATTTTACAGGTGTTGCTAATGATAAAAGCAAAGTGTTTATACAAAATGGTAAATTGATTGAAGGTGTAATCGACAGTAATTCAATAGGTGATGAGGGTGGAGCAATAATAAGAGAAGTTTATGCTATATATGGACAGGATACAACATTAGACTTTATTGGGAAGGTCTTTAGATTAGGAATAGCAGTTTTATTGAAATATGGTTTTTCAACATCTGTTAATGATACAGACTTAAGTAGTGGCTTAATAGAGAAAATTGATAATTTATTAGAGGAAGCAGAGAAGAAAGTTGATGTTCTTATACAAGATTATAAATCTAAAAAATTAGAAATTTTTCCAGGAAAAACATTGAAGGAGACACTTGAAATAAGAGTAATAGAATTATTAAATAAAGTAAGAAATAAGATTGGAGAATTGGTTGCAGAAAATACAAGTAAGGATAATCCAACTTTGATAATGGCAGCATCTAAAGCAAAAGGCAATATACTAAATCTTGTTCAGATGGCAGCATGTGTGGGTCAACAAGCTTTAGGTGGGCAAAGAATAAAGAGGGGTTATAGTGGTAGAACATTAAGCTTGTTTAAGAAAGGTGATTTAAGTGCTAAGGCAAGGGGATTTGTAAGAAAGGGATTTAAATCAGGATTACAACCGTATGAATTCTTTTTTCATGCTATGACAGGAAGAGATGCTTTAATGGATACAGCATTAAGAACTCCTAAATCTGGTTATTTGTATAGAAGGTTAACTAATGCATTACAGGATTTAAAGATCGAATATGACGGGACTGTTAGAGATGCTAATAAAGGTATTGTACAATTTGTTTATGGAGAGGATGGCATTGATGTTAGCAAAAGTGAAGCAGGTACA
Source organism: Candidatus Woesearchaeota archaeon (assembly GCA_964584825.1). Classification (GTDB taxonomy): domain Archaea; phylum Nanobdellota; class Nanobdellia; order SCGC-AAA011-G17; family JACPIM01; genus CAYIBE01. The sequence goes on along the minus strand of CAZPBI010000047.1, from coordinate 6,594 downwards.
ATTGATGTAGTAAAAATAATTGAGAAGATAACCGGTGATAAATAATGGAAGACTTAATTAAATTTTATGAAGGTAAATTGCCAGGAATGATTTTAAATAATTTAAGGAAGGAACTTTCCAATAGAAAAGTTTCGAATAAAGAAGTTGAAAAGATATTGCAAGAATTGGAAACTATTTATGAAAAAAGCAAAATTCATTCTGGCGAATCTATCGGTATAATTACATCTGAAAGTTTTGGTGAACCAGCTACGCAAATGAGTATTCATAAAAATGAAAAAATAATTATTAAAATAAAAAATAAGATAAAGATTTTGAGAATTGGTAAATTTGTTGATCACTTAATAAATAAATATGGCGCTCTAAAACTAAAAGATTCTGAAATTTTGCCTTTAAGTAATTTTGAATTTTATGCGCTAAGTATCAATCAACATGAAAAAATCGAATGGAATAAGGTTTCTGAGTGCATCAGATATAGTCCAAAAAGGAAACTATTAAAACTAATTACAAAAGCTGGAAGTAGTATTATTGCTACTGATAATCATTCTTTTGTTGTAAGAAAAGATAATAAGGTCGTTCCTATTAGAGGAGATAATTTGATTGTAGGGGATAGAATTCCAGTTATAATGTATCTACCAGAACATTGCATTAATGAAATAAATATTAAAAATTACAGAATAACACAAGCTAATTCAAAATTTATCATTACTGAGGAAAATGGTTTATTAACAAGAGAAAGGACACTATCCAAATCTTTACCTAGTAAATTAAAATTGGATAGTTTATTTGGGTGGTTTATAGGGGCATATTTGGCTGAAGGAAATGCTACACATGGGCAAGTTTCTATTTCTAATCTAGATGATTCTTATATTGCTAATGCTAAATTATTTGTTAGAAGATTAGGCTTAAATTATTATGAGGATTACCATCAAAGAGGATATGCTTTATCAAGGGATTTAAAGATTAATTCAGCTTTGTTAGCTAATTTTATGGAGACAATATGTAAAACAAGGTCTAAGGAAAAAGTTATTCCTGAATTTTGCTACAGCGCCAATGATGAATTTATTTTGGGTTTGTTAAGAGGTTATTTTCATGGCGATGCTAATTTCAGTGTAGATAGGAAAATGATTAGGGTTTCTAGTAATTCAAAAGGGTTAAGAGATGGTATTGCTCTTCTTTTAACTAGATTTAGGATTTTTTCATATAAAATTACGGACAGAAAAGGGCAATATTGGATTTTAGTTCCTTATAAATATGCTCAATTTTTTTTAAGCTACATTGGTTCTGATATAGAATATAAAAAAAGAGATTTAGAGACTTTAGCAGATAAATCTAAAATATTTTGGAATAAAAAATCTCAAGATTATAATGATATGATTTCTGGTTTTGGAAATTTATTTTATGATGTAGCCAAGAAATTAGGGTATCCAACAAGGTATGTTAATAATTTTACAAAAAGGCAAAAAATAGAAAGAGTTACTTTATTTAGATATATTAAATTATTCGAAACTTTATCTCATGAAAACAATGTTAATATAACAAAAGAACTCGATATAATGAGAAGGATGTTTTATTCTGATTTATTCTGGGATGAAATTGTTGGTATCGAATATGTCGATAATGAAGGATATGTTTATGATTTATCTGTTCCTGGATTAGAGACATTCACTACATTCGATGGTATCGTTACTCACAATACTTTGAATGTATTCCATTTTGCAGGTGTTGCAGAGGTGAGTGTAAGTGCAGGATTACCAAGATTAATAGAGTTATTTGATGCAAGAAAAACTTTAAAGACTCCTATGATGAATATATACATAAAAAGCCCTTATAATAAAGATCCTCTAAAAGTTAGAAATATAGCTGCCAGGATAAAACAAATTAAATTGAGGGAAGTAGCAACTGATATAACTATTAATGTACCTAAATTACAAATAGAAGTGGGATTTAATAAGAAAAAGATGAAGTTTTTTGGTTTAAATGAAGGAGAAATCACAAAAGTGGTTGCAAATGAAATTAATGGGGCAGAAGTGAGGTTAGGTACAGATAAGATTATTATTAAACCTAAAGATGCCGAAAATGAACTTCTTGAATTGTATAAACTAAAAGAAAAAACTAAAATAGTATTTATTGGCGGAGTGAAAGGAATAAAGCAAGTTTTACCTGTAAAATCTGGCAATGAATTTATGATATTGACTGCTGGAACTAATTTAAAAGAGGTACTTAAACTTAAAGACGTGGATGAAATAAGAACAATAAGTAATGATCTCCATGAGATTAGAAAAGTTTTGGGTATAGAAGCAACAAGACAAGCTATAATTAATGAAGCAGTAAAGGTTATGGAAGCACAAGGATTAGATGTAGATTTGAGACATATTATGTTAATGGCAGATTTGATAACAAGTTCAGGAAACATTAAAGGAATTACAAGAAGCGGTATTACTGGAGAGAAAGAATCCGTTCTCGCAAGAGCAAGTTTTGAAACACCAATAACACATATTATAAATGCTAGTCTATCGGGAGAGGAAGATTTTTTAAATTCTGTTATAGAGAATGTTATGCTTAATCAACCTGTACCTTTAGGTACAGGTTTACCAGATCTGATAGTAAAGATGAATAAAGAAAAATGAGCTCATCAAAATTGAAAAATATTCTTAAAGAAAAAGATATTATATATGGAACAGAGAAAACCCTTAAGAATTTAAAACTTGGTAAAACAAAGATGGTATTTTTAGCTAGTAATTGCCCTAAGGATATTAGAGATAGAATTAAATCTTACAATGTTGAAGTGGTTGAATTGGAGGAACCTAGTGATGAACTTGCTTTAATATGCAAGAGGTCTCATCATATTTTAGTTTTAAGTCATTAAGATGAAGTTCGATACAAAGCTCATAGGATACATAAATGCATTTGAAAATTTTACTAAAACTGAAGTTAAAGATTGTTTCTTTAAAGATAAGGATGAATTAGTGTTTATTGTAAGGGATGATCAGTTAGGTAAAGCAATAGGCAAAAATGGAATAAATGTAAAGAAATTGGTTAATAAATTAAAACTTAAATTAAAAATTATTGGTTATAATGATGATCCTGTTGGTTTTTTAAAAAATTTACTTTATCCTATAGACGGATGTGAACTTGAAAAATCAGATAATAAGATAATTATAAGGCCTAATGACAGTAAAATTAAAGGTAGGATATATGGTAGAGACAGAACAAATTTTATGTGGCTAAAACAAGTATTTAGCAGGCATTTTAAGGATATAGAATTAGTTATTGAGTAAGGTTTATAAATTAATTTTTAACAAGTTTTGATTATGGGAAATAAAAGTAAGGGATTGGGTGCAGGTAAAAAATTAAAGAAAAGAAGAGAAAAATTTAGGTGGAACAATAAGAATTTTGTTAGAAGAGCTTTAGATTTGAAAAGAAAATCAGATCCCTTACAAGGTTCTAGTCAAGCAAAAGGTATTGTAATCTCTAAATTCCAGAAAGAGGCGAAACAGCCCAATTGCTTTGACTCTGAAACAGAACTCTTAACAACTAATGGGTGGAAGACTTATGGAGAAATAATAGATCATGAAGAAATTTTTACTTATAATATAGAACAAAATAAAATAGAAAAGGAAACTGCAATTAGAAAAATTGTTCAGTATTACGATGGCGATGTTGTTTCTTATAAAAGGAGAAACTTAGATTTTATTGTAACCCCTAATCATATTATGCTTTTAAGAATTTTCAATAGAAATTCAAAATATTCTTATGATGGAACATTGTCTATGATAACCTGTAAGGCGGAATATATGCCTAAAGTCAATATAATGATTCCTTGTTGTGAAATAGGTGAGTCTTACGATAATATAGTAGAAAACCTAAAGATTATTTGGGTTGGTAGAAAAAGAGGAATAAATTGGAGATTAGTTCATTATAAAGGTGTTGTTTGGTGCGTAGAAACAAAAAATGGGTTTATCATAACTAGAAGGAATGGGAAAATTATGATATCTCATAATTCAGCTATGCGTAAATGTGTTTCAGCAACTGATTTTATTTTAAAAGAAGATTCTACCTCTATTGAAATTGGAAAAATTAAAAATAATTACAATGATGTTGTAATAAAATCTTTTAATATTAAAAAAAGATGTATTGAACCTACAGGTTTAGTCGATTATATCCAACAGAAACCTAATAAAACCTATAAAATATCTACAAAAGAAAATAGGTCTTTAATTGCTACAAATGATCACCCATTTTATACACTTAGTGGAAAAACTGATTTAGAAAATATTAAAATAGGAGATAAAGTAGTGGTACTTCCTAAAGAAAATATAATCTATGAAGCAGATGATAGTACAATCTTAAATGAAAATAAACTTTTAGAATATATCCCATTTAAATCAAAAAAATGGAATATTATAAAGGAACTAAAGGAAAAGAAATTATTACCACTAAAATTAAACAATTCTAAATTACCTTACTTAATTAAATTATTAGCTCATTTATTTGGAGACGGCCATATTAAATTAAGAAAATCTGGAATATCTTTCAGAGGCGATTTTCATTTTTGTGGAGAATTGGAAGATCTACAAAGAATAAAGAAAGATCTAGGATTTATAGGATTAAGAACCTCTAAAATAAGAAAGGTAGAGAATGACGGATATATACGTTACATAAATAAAAATAAAATTAAAAGAAGATTAGTCAAAGGAACTTCTTTATTATTAGATGCAACTTCTATTACTTTCTTTTGTCTATTCAAAGCGCTGGGAGCACCAATAGGAAAGAAAACTGATATTGAATTTAGGATTCCTAAATGGATTATGAATTCTCATAAAAAATGGGTAAAGCAATTATTTCTAGCAAGTTATTTTGGTTCAGAAATGACAAAACCGGAGCCTCAATTAAGCTTGAAAAGTTTCAGAACTCCTTATTTTTCATTGAACAAGAAAGAAGATTTAGTTGATTCAGGATTAGAATTTGTCAATGATATTAGAAAGTTATTAAATGAGTTGGATATTGAAATGAAAAAAGTTAAAGTTCTCCCTTATTGTATAAGAAAGGATGAAAAAATAAGTGAGAAGATTAAGGTTTATTTATCAAATTCTACTCAAAATTTAATTAATTTATATGGCAAGATTGGTTTTGAATATGCAGAAAAAAAAGAGAAAGTGGCAAGATATGTTTATGCTTATTTGAAACAAAAACAAAGAAAGTTGTTAAAAAGATTGGAAGCTTATGATAAAGCTAAGGAATTAGATGAGGAAGGATTTTCTAATAGGAAAATTTTTGATAATATAAAAGAAGAACATACTGAAATTACACAAAGTACTATTTATGATTGGACTTCTGGAAAGGTAAAGGGCGAATTGCATATGTTGACTTTAAGCGATATTAAATTTGATACTTGGTTAATAGAAGTAACAACAGGATTGGGATTTTCAGGATTAGTATGGGAAGAAGTTGATAAAAAAGTTGAAGTAAGTTGTAATGATGTTAGAGATATAACTACTGAATCTCAAAATCATAATTTCATAGCTAATGGATTTTTAGTATCTAATTGTGTCAAAGTTCAGCTCACTAAAAATGGTAGAACTATTGGTGCATTTGTTCCAGGTTATAATGCAATAAAATTTATAGATGAACATGATGAAGTTATTGTCGAGTGTATAGGCGGTGCCAGAGGAAAGAGTATGGGAGATATTGCTGGAACAAGATGGAGAGTTATAAAGGTTAATGATCAAAGCTTAGTCGCAATGGTTAAAGGCAAGATAGAAAAAGGTAGAAGATGATTGAAAAAAATATTGGGAAATTTGAAATTAAACTTTTTAATAGATGGACTATTAGTGGTATTTCAGTTGGAGATTTAGGCTTAAAGGATTATATTAGTTTAACTCCTGTAATAGTTCCTAAAACAGGGGGAAGAAATGCTAAGATAAGATTTCATAAAAGTAAGTATAATATAGTTGAGAGGTTGATAAATAAACTAATGGTGCCTGGCCATAAAGGAAAGAAGCATTTTTTGACATCTGGTAGAGCTACAGGTAAAGCTCATAATGCTTATAATATAGTAGAAAGATGTTTTGAAATTATAGAGAAAAAAATAAATCAAAACCCTATTTCTGTTTTTGTTAGGGCTATAGAAAATGCAGCGCCAAGAGAGGAGATAACAACTATAGAATATGGTGGTGCCAAGTATCCACAGGCTGTGGATATGGGGCCGCAAAGGAGGGTTGATGTAGCTTTAAAACAATTTGTTCAAGGTGCTTATGGCAAGACATTTCATGGAAAAAGGAGAGTAGAGGAATATTTAGCTGAAGAGATAATGAATGCTTATAATAATGACCAGAAAAGTGCTGCTATTTCTAAGAAATTAGAATTGGAAAGACAGGCAGATTCTAGTAGATAAATAATCATTTTGTCTTTCGCTGTATTGCCTGAATTTGCTGTTCTCTCGGCTTTCTTTGTTTTTTATATTTAATTTAGTGTTTTTGTTTTATTGTAACACAGCGCACTCTCTGCTTATTAGTTTATTTTATTGATACCTATTAATAGTAGTTTCAACTCTTTTATATAGTAACTAATCTACGTAAACCTTGTTTTTTTATT
>CAZPBI010000046.1:0-9482 GCA_964584825.1 Candidatus Woesearchaeota archaeon | reverse complement strand
TCACTGGAATGCAGGTTGATAAGGATGCAATCCTTATATTTGAACCGGGATGCCCAAAATGGGCCAGGCTTTCCAGGCTTACACGTAAGAACCAAGGTTCTTACTAACTCCTTGATTTAAACTCTGTGCAATCTCCTGAAGCTTTTTCTTGTAAGAAAAACCTTGGAAAAAGAACCTTCTTTCCCGAGGCTTTCTTTCTAAGAAAGGCTCTACCAGGTTATGCGATCGCGGCATAAAAATAAATTAAAATTTAGATTTCTTAAATCTTTTGGAAATTTCAGTAGAAATGAAATTAAATTGATCCTAAAAATATACATTATCATATGGAAAGACAAGCTAGCCATTCTCTAAATAGACGCTATATATTTATTGTTTATATATTTTGTATTACTATGTAGCAATTTAGGTCACTAAAGGATGTAGGAAAGATCAGAAAATTTAATAGAATTGAAAGATTAAGAAAAATAATAAAAACCACTACAAATAAAATAAGAATTATACCACTTCTAAAATTTTAACTTTCGGTTTCTACAATTACAATTTATGAAATACATTTATAGTTTATAATACATAATCTTATTTAGATTATCCTCACCAATAGCTACAAATAAGGGTCTTTTCATTATTCTGATGACATGGGCTGCAATTTTTTCTGATGGTCTAATAATTGCAGATTGCATATGTTCCCTGAAATTCCAATACTTAGTGTAAGTTATCGCCGCATTATGGTTTGCACTTGTATAAACTATTTCAGCGTTATACCAGAAAATTGGTATAAATAACCCTCTAGATTTAATATAACACATACATATATTAAAAAAGTCACTAGCTATTCGTACTGATGTTGGATAATTATTTAATTTTCTAATAATTTCTTCAAGATCTACAGAATATCTTCTTCAAATTCTTTTCGTAAAATTTTCATTTAACTAACTTTCAGATAATTCAATTTGAATTTGTACATTTTCAGGAATAGGAACTCTCATTACTAATCTTAAGGCCCTTTCATTAATACCTAAATCAATTAATCTCTTATGTATTCTCATTTCAAACCTATCAAAGCTAGCTTTACCATCACCACAAGGACTTTTTCTTACAGTATGTTTTAATCGCTTAGTTCTTAATGGCACAGGACCAACCATTCTTGCTTTAGTTTTATTAGCAATCTCCCTAATAGAATCTATAATCTGATTTAATTGATTAATATCTGTACTAGCTAAATTTATTCTTGCTTTTTGTGTCATAGTTTGCGTCATAAAAATAAAAATAAAAAGTAAATTTATAAAGTTATCTTTACACTATTGATAGAAATTATTAATTTTATTGTCACTTTTTTTGTATTTATTAAGAGATGAAACTTTTTTCTCTAAATTGGATAAATTATTATCATCAAATTTTCTCTTTCTCCATTCATATAGTCCAGAAACTATATTTGTAACCATAGGAAATAGTCCGAGTAAACCTATAACTAAATAGTCACTAGGTGTTACATTTTCCCTTTTTATTGCAGCATAAGTAAATGTCAAAATTATTGTTTGCCACGCTGCACCAGTAGCTGCCCCCATTAAAGTTGTAGGCAGTAAAAGCCTATCTCTATCTCCTGGCAAGTCGCCAAAATAAAGAGTTGGTAGTGCATAAAAAAATTCAAAAAATCTTATTATTTTATTAGCCATTGTTAATATTATTAAACTTAAAAAATTTAAATTTCTTTCTTAACTAAATCAATGCACATTCCTGCAGCAACAGTACTTCCAGCATCCCTAATAGCAAATCTTGCCATATGCGGAATATCTTTCTGTTTCTCAATAACTATTGGCTTTGTAGGTTTAACTTTAACAATCGCAGCATCTCCATTCTTAATAAAATCCGGTTTCTCTTGCAAAACTTGTCCTGTTGCAGGGTCTAATTTCTTCTCAATAGATATAATCTGACAAGCTACTTGATTTGTATGTATATGGAATACTGGTGTATAACCAGCACTTAAAACTGTAGGATGATTTAATACAACTATTTGCGCAGTAAATTCACTCGCTACAGTTGGTGGATGATTAACACTACCTAAAACATCCCCCCTTGCTATATCATTCTTTGCAATACCTCTAACATTAAATCCTACATTATCCCCTGGTTCAGCTTTTTGTATTGTTTCATGATGCATTTCTATACTCTTAACTTCGCCAATTGCACCTTTACCAGTTCTAGCTGGGAGTATTATAATCTTATCTCCAACCTTCATTTCCCCAGTTTCAACCCTACCAACAGGAACTACGCCTATACCAGTAATATTATAAACATCCTGTATTGGTAATCTTAATGGTAATTGTGTTGGTTTTTCAGGTTCTTTTAAATGGTCAAAGGACTCAAGTAGAGTAGGTCCATTATACCAGCGCATATTTTCACTTTTCTTCACAACATTATCTCCTTTATAAGCTGCAGTTGGTATAAATGTAACTTGATCTGGTTTATAACCTGCAGTTCTTAATAATTTAATTAATTCATCTTTAACTTCATTATATTTCTTCTCATCATATTTAACAACATCCATCTTATTAATAAGAACATTCATCTGACCAACACCAAGTGTCTTAGCTAACCATACATGTTCCTTAGTTTGTGCCATTACACCTTCAGCCGCGCTTACAACTAAGAAAGCAACATCTGCTTGTGAACTTCCAGTAATCATATTCTTAATAAAATCCTTATGCCCTGGTGCATCTATAATTGTTATTTCAAATTTATTAGTTATAAACTTCCTATAAGATAAATCAATAGTAACTCCCCTTTCTCTTTCCTCTTTTAAATTATCCATTACAAAAGCAAATTCAAAACCAGCTTTACCTAATTCTTGAGCCTTTTCTTTTAATTTTCTCATAGATTGCTCATCAATATTCCCAGAATCATAAATAAGTCTACCTATAGTAGTACTCTTACCATGGTCCACATGACCTATAAATACAACATTAATATGTGGTTTTTGTTTTGCCATTTAATTATCCCCCGCTTTTTAACTAATATTCTGAAATTTGAAAATATTAGTTTATAAAGCTTTTCTTATTGTTTTTTATTATTTTAGTGTTTATAAACTTTTCTATTTATTCTTACTTACAGGTGGTTACATTTATGCTGCTCTTTGTACATACTTTTTACCATTTTGTAGATAATCCTTAGCGGTTTGTAATTCCATTCCTAAATAAGCAGCATGTTTCATTTCTTTAATCCATCCATCATCTATTATTTTTTTATACAATGCTTGAACATCACTGCTTCTATAAGCTTTAACTAATTCATATTTATAATTACAAATTCCAACTTCAATTTTTTTATTCTTGACTCTAATTAATATAAAGCAATTCTTATCCTCTATATAATGATTATAATTATCTTTTACATCTTCAAATTTTATTTTCTTAGGATATTTTATTTTCTTTAATTTCATTGTAAAAATATTGTTATAAAACACTTTGTAAATCTTTCCAAATAAGATCTTATATAAGATTAACTTTATAGTAGTAAATTTAGAAAGATTTATAAACAGATCTTTATCCAATAAGAAATATTTAAGTCGTATGGAGGAAAAATGATTAAGACAGATTTAGAAAGCATAACAGAACAAATAAACCAAAAACAATTATCCTTGGTAGTAGAATTGGTTCCTGGAGCAGCCGACAACGGACATTTAACAGCATATCCATTTGGAGAATATAATCTTGATGCTACAGTAAGCTCTTATGTAAATGACATTATGAACAGAAAGGATCACACCATTGAAGATCAAGCAATTTTAGAAAGAATAAAACACGAATTAAATAATGGTAGCATAATTGTAAATGAACAAAGAGTACCAAATGAAAAGATAATAAATTTGATAAGAATAGAAAAAACAATAGATAATAGTACTGAATATGCTTATTTACCAGTTAGAGTAGTAAGACCGCAAGAAGGCGGTTATCTTTGCTAATATGTTAAAAAGTCTAGATGGACCACTTATATTAGTAAGAGACCAAGTCCTTTACCCAGCACACTTAGACCCAAATAACTTAGATATATTATCACTAAATGCTCTTGTGATAAATTCAAGAGAACATCCATTATATCAAGGAGCAACATTAGATGATCTAGTTTCATTTATATTTATAAATAATGAAGAAAAGATTAAAAAAGAAGATAAAAAAGAATTAGAGGAACAACTAAATCTAAATGAGACTAAGATTATAGGAAATTTATCGAGTATTCAATATAATAAGTTATTAATGCTTAATTCAATTATATTTAATATAATGCCCCATTTTTTATCAGAATACAATTACAGCAAATTAGAAAATAAATTAGAAGGAAATAAAGTAGCATATATGGATTTCCTAATTGAAAAATTAGGTGGTATTCAAAATTATATAGAGCATATAAGAGATATTAATAAAACTATTTTAAATGATTTATATAATAAAATTATGGCGCTTGAAATACCAGCAATAAACATACTTCAACATTTTGATGAAGTATTATCAACAATATCTAAGGATTTCAAAATAAAAAAGTTAGTCAACAAAAATTATTCAGATTATATGTTCCTAATCAAAGGAAGTTTATACCCTCTTAAACATAAAAACGATGGGGCCATAAAATTAAATGGAAAAACTTATACATATGAAGCACATTTAGATTTAGACTTGTTTAAATTCTTATACAATATTGCAAAATCCAGAGTAGTAATTGAGAAAAGACAAAATATTAAAGATAACATAAAAGCAATATCAGATAAATTAAACGATATTAATCAAATAAAAGAACATGCGCTATTAATTTATTTTGCAAACAAAAAGAAATTCGAAAAAGATAATTTTGGTTTTATAGAAAGGAATTTAGAAGGTGCATATTCGGTATATATCAATATTCCAGAATACATTTTAGCTAATGAAGATGAAGAATTATATCTATTTCCAGGATGCAGCATCGCGTCAAATATCGAAGTAAGGAACGAAGGAATACACTCCTCAAGGCCATATGTTTTAAATAATTACAAACATCCATTTGTTTCTGGAGACTCTCTTAGGGGTATATGTTTAGGCAATTATACATATACATCAAAAAATTATTCAGACGGTTGTATAGAAAGTCTATTGATGGGGAAAAAAGTATTAATAAGTGGTTATATGAAAGACTCCTTTCGTGGATATAGAAGATTAAACATGGAAAATTTTCCAAAGTTTAGAATAAATCAAAATCATCCAAAATTAGTTAAAGGAGAAGTAAAAATTACAAATAGATAAGATGAAAATTATTAATAAAAATTCATTAGAAAAACTGCTTGGAAGAGAAGACAGAAAAGAAATAATATTTATAGAAAGTCCTATACCTGAAAAAATTGATATAGAGGATTATGTAATAAAAAAGGCAAATGAAATATGTAAAGCAGTAAGAGATTTATTCGGATGGGGAACAGAATGGTATGGGTTTCTTGTGTCTGAAAATAACAAAATTGTAGATATCGCTCTTGAAAAAAATGAAGTAAATCAGTGTGCATACACCAGAATTTCCCCAGAATCGATTGCAAGAGCCGCATATAAAGCACAAGATCAAAATAAAAAAGTTAGCGGTTGGATACATAGTCATGGTTCTATGAGTGTATTTTTCTCTGGAACAGACGCAGAAAATATAAAAACTGTTTTAAATTCAGTAAGTTTAAACAATAGAGCATATTACAAAAATGAAGAAATAATCTCAGATAATTTATCTGTTATTATAAATGATAATATGAGGAATATTAGTGGTTTAGCTGTCAAAATAGACGGCAACAGATACTTGAATGTAGATAAAGTCACCATATTTGAACCTGTTTATGTTGGTTGGAGCTATAATATAGTAGTCAACGATAAGGGAGAACATTATCAAGAAATAGCCACAATAGAGGAAAAACTATTAACAAAAGAAACAAATATGGCAAGATATCCAGCCGAATTAAATCTAATAGCAACAGATAAGGTAGTAGATTATGAAAGCTTAAAGGAAGAAGTAAGTAGCATAATTACTAGAAGATCGTCCTTCTGGAGAGAATTTTATTGGGAACAAGGCACACAATTAAAAACTGAACCCCTATTAGTAATCAAACCTATAAGGATGATCAAGCATCCTAAGAAAGTTCATCATAGAAGTACAGTTTTAGCAACTGTTTGTGATTATTTCATATCTGTAAAGGATTATTTTGTTAATTATATAAAATGGAAGAAAGACTCGATAGACAACTCAGAATTCAAGGATGGAACCAACAAAAATTAAATGACTCATCTGTAGCGTTAATCGGAGATAATCTCATATTAAACTATTTAACAGTGAGTTGTGCAGCTTTAGGTATAAATAGGTCAATAATTTTAAAAAATAATTCTGAAAATAATATTCTAAGTTATGATTTTATAGATCTTGCAAAAGCAATAAATCAGAAAATATCATACCTAAGATTTCACTCATATTTTGTAAATAAATTACAAAAAGAATTTATCAGCAAAGCTGATCTATTAGTTGACATTAATGGTTTTTCAATAAGTAAGCGTCTATCTCTAGAATTTTTATTTGATAATAAAAAAGAAGGATTAATAGTAAATCCGTCATTTAATGAAATTAAAATGTACCACTATAAATATGGTAGAGAAAATGAAGAGTTGCTGCAAGTTATACCAAAAAATCCATTACCACATAAATATACTATAGACCCAATACTATCAATCATAGCTGGTGGTTTAATTTTAGAGGAAATAAAGAACATATTAATGCAACATAAAACATCAACTAAAATAATAAACTACTCAATTGAAAGATTAAATGATAATAAAGAAGATTATTCAAATAAGAGGGTTTTAGTTGTAGGAGCAGGAGCGCTAGGAACATTCGTTGCTATTAGTCTTGCATCAATAGACGTCGGACAAATAGTTATAATAGATCCAGATATTATAGAAGAAACAAATCTCAATAGACAAATTTTATTTTATAATAGTGTAGGAAAGCCAAAAGCAAAAACACTAGCAAACAGAATCTCCAATGACGCAGTAAAAGTAAAATCTAAAATTAGTAAATTTTCCACGAGAACTAAAATTTCAAATTATGACTGTATATTTGATTGTGTAGATAATCTTGAAACAAGAATAATATTAAGTGATGCTTGTGAATCAGAAAAAATTCCATTAGTAAGTGGCGGTACAAGCTACTATGCTGGTCAAGTAACGACTTATGTACCGGAAGTTACACAACCAACAAAGAAAAATCTTGATTTAGAGAATATTATAAAAGAAAGACAACAAGTAAACAGAGAGAGCTGTATTTATCAACCAGATCCATCAGTGATAATGAGTAATCAAATTGTTGGAGGGGTAATGGTTAATGAATTTAGAAAAATATCTTACCCAAATAATTACATAAATGAATTCAAAACAATAAGATATGATGCAAATGATGATAAAAGAATAAACATGTTATAAATATGAACAATATTACACAAGAAATAAAAAAGGAAAGAGAGAAGAGATCATTTAAATTAGAAATTAAGCCAATTCAAATAATATCACAAATATTAGAGAAAGATGAAACTAACAGAAAAAATATTGAAGCCATTTTAAGTGCATCCTCACAAAGGTTATTTATATCAAGAAAGCAATATTATTTTTCAATAAGTGGTGATACTACATGCGCCATTAGCCCATTTCATTTACCAAGAAATGAAGATTTAGATCTCACAATAAAGTTAAATGAGTTATTATTGGGAGATACAGAATACATAAAAGAGTGTAATAATTCAAAAAAACTCGCTATGGCACTCTATCTAATGAAAACACAAACTAATAAGCCAATATTAAATAATTCATTAATGCAAGAATATGATATAAATACGCTTTTTAATTATAAAGTAGGTAAAAAAAGATTACCACATCAATCATTATTAGAATTCCTATATGAAAGATTTAAAATATTTTTATCAGGACCATAATAATAGTATATACTTCAAAATATAGATCGAAACATATTTAAATTAAGAGACTGGTTAAAATTTATGGAAAAGCCAACATTATTGCATAAATTAGTATGGACAGTATATGGACATTTAGAAAGCAAATATTCTTATATTTGCGAACAGCCGAGTAGATTTAAGTGTAGCAACATATACCAAGATAAAAATGGCAATTATGTTCTAAATGTATATGATAATTTAGAAAATAGAGAAGAGAGCCTTATTATCCCACAAGATATATTAGAAATAGATACATTCCAACCTTTGCTGAATGATATTCAACTAATAAACTATTTGAGAAGATTTCCTAACAAGAACAATATAAAAAACGAAGAGAAGATAAAGAAAAAAGAATCAACTCTTATAGAAAAAATAAAAAGAAGTAGAAGATAAGTAAAATTCTTAATAACAGAAGAAAAGACTCAAAATGACCATAGAAATGATAAATAGAATAAATTATTTTATTACTAGTGCAATTTTTGGTGGAACAAAAACAATTTGGTATTCGTTTACTTTACCAAGTTCTTTAAGAAAAATTTTCGAAAAAGATGACTCATATAGAAGCCACATAGATAATTTAATACAAATTATTGAAGAAACGGGAAAGGATAAGTCATTGATAAAATATATATATTTAGGAGATGGTGCAGGGTTCTTTGCTGGCGTTTCTGCTGTAGTTTTTTATGCTACAAGAGCATTATAAGAAATAGAATATAATGAAAACCCAACTATGCTTGAATTATTTTTTGCCACAAATTTAGTCTCTTTGGGTTATGAAGCTACTAGATTTTTCACAGAGAAATATAAAAAATAAAAACAGATAAATAAAAGATTAATATGTCACTAGAACAAAAAACTAAAAAATTTTATTCTTTCAAATTAGAAGACTTCATCCCTATTTATGGCATGTACAGTCATAGAAAAAGAGTTTTTGATGGGTATACAAAAATGATTGACGAAGGTACTAATAAGAACATATCACAATTAGAAATGACAAAAGCAGGCCTATTTGGAGCCGTAATAACATTTTATAATATAGCCTCGTTAATTAGCTCTTGGTATCTTATCCATAACTTAACAAGATAGTTATTCCTTCTGTATTTCTAAATCTTCATCAATTTTTAATCCCTTTCTTTCTCTAATTTGTTTAACCACTTTCTGTTGTAATTCATATGGTAATTTCTCAAATTTCTGATCAACTAAAAATTGAACACCCCTACCACCAGTTGCACTTCTTAAATCATTGCTTAATCCAAACATCTCTGCTACTGGCAATTTAGCCTTGACAGTCATATGTTCCCCTTCTTGGGACATATCCAATAATTGTCCTCTTTTGTTCTGGATTAATTTTGATATCTCTCCTAAAAATTCAACCGGAGATTCTATCTGTAATATCTGCAATGGCTCAAACATGATTGCTGGTGCATCTGAGATTGCGAGTCGTATTGAGGCCCTGACAGCGGGAAGCATTGTGGCTGGTCCGGTCGGA
>CAZPBI010000045.1:0-9540 GCA_964584825.1 Candidatus Woesearchaeota archaeon | reverse complement strand
AAGTTATTAAATAATGATGCTATTACATAATCATAAAACTTATAAATAAATACTTTCCCAGAAAAAGAAAACTTTTTTAAAATGGGGGGTGATTAAACTGTTCTGTCCTCGCTGCGGATCAATTCTATTACCAAAAAAACATGGCAGAAAAACCATAATGGTTTGTTCTTGTGGTTATAGGGAAAAGAGTAAGGAGTCCTTGATTTTAAAAGAGGATATTAAAGAAAGCAAAGCAGAAAAGATAGAAGTGGTAGATAAAAAAGTGGATGTTTTACCAAAGATTAAAGAAGATTGCCCAAAATGTGGATATACTGAAGCGTATTACTGGTTAGTTCAAACAAGATCAGCAGATGAGGCTCCTACAAGATTCTTTAAATGTGTAAAATGCAATCACAACTGGCGATCTTATGACTAAAAATAGTAATTCCCCCATAACTATCTATTTAAAGTACCTATTACTTAAAAATCACACATGAAATTAGTAGTTGCTGAACCAAAATTTTTAACTGAAAGTATCTCTATAATATCAGAATTAGTAAATGAAGTAACTTTAAAAATTCAAAAAAATAAAATTGATCTAATAGCTTTAGACCCGGCAAACGTAGCAATGATGTCTTTTACATTACTTTCATCAGCATTTGCAGAATATCAAATTGATGAACCTAAAAATATCTCAATAAATCTAGAACAACTCAAGCAAGTTTTGAAAAGAGCAAAAACTTCAGACACAATAACATTAATGTTGGATGAAAAGAAAAATAAATTAAAAGTTAAAATAGTCGGAAATTTAACTAGAACATTTGATCTTTCCTTATTAAACCTTGATGAAAAAGAACCAAAAATGCCGCAATTAAATTTCTCTATAAAAATTACTACAGCAACATCTACATTCGATGAAGCTATAGAAGATATGGGGATTATTTCAGATGCTCTGTCTCTAACAGCAGAAAAAGAAAAATTTACTATAGATACATCATCAAGTCTTCATTCAGCAAGAGTTGAATTACCTGCTGGCAATGAAACATCTATTGAAAATTCTACAGGGATAGTAAATGCAAAATACTCATTAGAATATTTAAAGAAAATGATAAAAGCTTCTAAATTAACAAACAAGGTTCAAATACAATTTGATAAGGATTATCCATTAAAATTAGATTATTTAGTAAAAGACAAAATGAACTTAAGTTTTATTCTTGCACCAAGAGTTAGTGATTAATATTCCCATCTAAAACCGGGGTCATCACTCATTACTCCGCAATCAAAATTACTATAGCCATATTGTCTATAACCACCATAACCTAAAGCAGAACATAATTCTAATCCATCATTAGTAATCGCAACTGAATATGCATTCTCTCCACATCCTGGCACAATATTTACTGTACCAGTTAATAAAGATCCGAGACCAATAATTATTTTTTCAGTTAGATTTTTCTTATTCATTTTAACCTCCAAATTACTTGATTTTAATAAGATTTACATATATTTAAATCTTTTGGTTGTAACCACTTATAAATAACTAATATAATTAATAGTCTCCATATTCTAATTATCAGTTTACAAGAAACATTTAATAATAAACTAAGTCATGATTAAATCATGAGAGGGGTGGCAGTAAAAAATAAAGCAATTTTATTGATTTCTATAATAGTTTTATCAACGCTATATTTTCCAATAAATACAAAAATTGTTTATGCACAATCTCCTGGATGTTGTGAAGAGACAATAGATGGAGAAACATGCATAGACACAACACAAAACGAATGCAAGCCCGAGAAATTTAGAAATTCTCCATGTATAGATGCATCTTACTGTTCTTCTATTCTCCAAGGAGCTTCTCTTGGTTGTTGTTTCTTTCCTTATTCTCTAGATTCATGTTTTAGCAGAAGTGCACAGCAAGAGTGTGAAAATAAAGGTGGTCTATTTCTAGATAATAAGGATTGCAAGAATACAATTGAATGTTCCTGGGGTTGTTGTGTTCTTGGTTCACAAGCAGATCTTAAAACAGAAACCCAATGTGGAATACTAAGTCAAACTAACAATTTTGAATTGGATTTTAGACCAGAAATTTTAGATCCATTTGAATGTGCAAATATTGCAAACTCTCAAACAGAAGGTTGTTGTGTAATCAACAATATTTATACTTATGTAACATTAGCAGAATGCCAAGGAGAATTTCATGAAAGTAAATTTTGTTCAGATTTACCAGATTCTCCATGTACTCCAACAGAAAAAACATCTTGTTTTGACAGCAATGTTTGGAAACTAGATTCATGTGGAAATAAAGATAAAAATATCAGAGATGAAAATAAACCACAAGAAATTTGTGATTACAACAAAGGTAAGATATGTAAAGAATTAGGTGTATATAATGCTATATGCGAAGATGTAAACTGTAACTCAACATATTCAGATAATAGAAATTCACATGATCCAGAATTAGGTAGTTTCAGAGAAAATGGAGAATCTTGGTGTATTTACGAAGGTCCAACAGGAAATTATTTAGATAGGCCAGGCTCTAGGCACTTTAGATTTTCTTGTCTAAATGGAGAAGAAATTGTAGATGAATGTAGAAACTTCAGAGAAGAGGTTTGTATTCAAAGTAACCCAGAATCATCAACTGAAAATCCTCTTGGTGGAGCATCAATTGATAATATCATTAATTTTGGTCAGAATCTACCTTTAGATGCATTAAATCAATTAAGTGGTTATTTTAATACATTAGCACCATTATTAGATTCGCCACTTAAATTAAAACCAGGATTTAACTCAGCTAAGTGCGAATTAAATGACATCTATGATAAGCCATTAACACAAGAACAAACAACAGTTCCATTAGGTTTTGCATTTTGGGAATTTGAAGGAACAACGTCATTAAATACATTAATTTCTTCAGCAGGTATTCCTGACCAATTTGGTATAAGCACAAGACTGCAAGAACAAAGAGCACAAATTCCAAGAGAGGATTTACCAAGAACAGAATCTTCAAGAGATGGATCTGAAATTTGTGCACAAGCAAGTTTACCACCAATTAAAGTAAAATGGGAAGTTGGTCCAATCTGTAAAAATGATTGTATCCAAAATTGTTTTGCAGAAAAACAAGACTTTATTGATAAAAATGCAGAATTATGCAGCTCTTTAGGGGATTGTGGCATAAAATATAATATTGAGGGTAAATTGTCACCACAAGGATCTATACTAAGCAATCTAGGTTCAACAACAATAAATACAGTAATTGGAACAACGCTTGGTTCTATAACAGGTTCAGTAGCTGGTCCAATAGGATCTTCTGCAAGCAGCATCTCAGTAGGTTCATTAAGTAGCGTATTTGGTGGAGGTTATCCTCCTTCTTTTATAGTAAATTGGCAAGGAAATGCACCTGGCACAAAACCAACCCAAGTATCACCACAACTATTACTTTTATGGAAAACACAAAATGGTGTTCACAAAGGTATGAAACAATTAAGTCTTCTTATTAGTGATATAAAAAAACAAATAATAACACAAATGGGTGGTACAGGCAGTGGTTCTGGTGGTTTTTTTGCTAGTCCATTAAGAAAAATCGGCGTAACAGGCTTAGGTTTAGGAGCAGCAGGGTTCGCTCTCGGAAAACTTGTCACCCCAGTCATATTTGTAAGCCCACTATTTGTAATTATAGGAATAGTTGTACTTGTCACTTTAGTTATAATTGGAGATTGTGATTACCCAACAAAAACAGTTACAATTTCCTGTAATCCATGGGAACCACCTCCTGGAGGAGAAGATTGTGATAAATGTAATAGTTTTTCAGGAACAGATTTAAAAGATATAAATGAGGTTCTTGCAAACAATTGCAATGAATATAAATGTAAATCTTTAGGAAAATCATGTCAATTTATTTTGACAAATGATGGTGGAACTTGTATAGACGGAAATCCAAATGATATTTCACCACCTAAAATATATCCACATAAAGAAATACTAGACACTCAAAGTCTGGACTACCTTGAAACCCAAAGTGGCTATACAATTAAAAATCAAGTTCAAGCATTCAATACTCTTATATTGGCTATTAAAACAAATGAACATGCAACATGCTTCTATCAAGACCATGTAACAAGCTCTATAGAAGAAATGATTACTCAATTTGGTTCAACACTGCCTTCATTAGATCATACTTTAGAAATAACTAATCCTCCTTCAAATCCACAATCACCAACAGAAACAACATATTATATAAGATGCAAGGATAATTATAATAATCCATCAATCCAATATTCAATTAAATTTACAGTAGAGAAAGCGCAAGATCTAACAGCTCCACTTATTAAAGAAATAAAAGTAGAAAATAAACTAATAAAATTCCAACAAAAAGAAGCAGAAGTTACTCTTTTGGTTTCTGATTCCTCAAATGTTAATTGTAAATATTCAAAAACATCCAGTAAAAGATATGATCAATTAGAAGAAAATATGTACTGTACTGATATAAAAACAGATAGCGTAAACTATCAATGCACTGCTTTACTACAGGACTTAATCCAAGGAGAAAATACCTTTTACTTCATATGTCAGGATTCTAATAACTTTGAATCACAAGAATCTAAATTAACATTACTCGGTTCCTCACAATTATCAGTAGTTTCAATTGAACCAACGCCATCAGGCACTATAAATAATAATGAAATAACTATTGCAGTTGCTACCTTGGGCGGAGCAGAAGATGGTAAGGCAATATGTTCATACTCAATAAATGGAAAATTCATTGATGAAATGAAAAATACTGATGCAACAAGACATACACAATTTCAGCAATTATCAAATGGAGAGTATAGATATGATATTTCATGTAAAGATGCAGCAGGAAATCAAGCAAAAACAACAATACAATTTAAAGTTTCATTAACTGAAGAGTCTCAACAAATTAATCCAAGATTAATTCAAGCATATAAGGAAAACGAATTGTTTATAATTTTAAATAAAAAAACAACTTGCGAATATGATGCACAACAATTTTTCTATGGAGACGGCGCTTTAATGTCAGAACCAGATTCTACTGTTCATTCAGCTCCACTTGGATTTTCCAAATATTATATAAGATGCAAGGATCATTTTGGTAAGGATGTAGCACCAATAGAACTAGTACCATAGCAATATTTAAATAAATAAAAAGAGGGTTTATATTTATGAATAAAAGAGGGCAAGTTACTATTTTTGTTATAATAGGGATAGTATTGATAATCCTTATCCTATTGCTTCTTTTCTTAAGAAGCAAAGTGTACATCAGTCCATTAGTACAGCAAAATCCAGAAGAATTATTTCCATCAATAAGAAAACACATAGAAGATTGTTTAGTTGAGATTTCTACACCAAGATTATACCAAATAGCTAGACAAGGAGGTTTCTTAGACACACCAGAAGGAACATTTAGACTAGAAAAAGGAGAAAAAATTTCCTATTTATGTTGGAATATTAAAGATCAGAAATATTGTAGATCTAGAATATTAAGACTACAAGATATGGAAAATGAATTAAATGAATTTATATTAAAAGATTTACAAACACAATGTCTAAATATCAACTCTTTCCAAAGGGGAAGATTTGATATAAATCAAGGACAACTTAAAATAAAGACAACAATGTCTGATGACTCAGTTCTAGTAGAAGCAAATTTACCAATAAAAGTAACAATAGGAGAATTAGTAGCAGAACAGTCTGATTTTTCAGCTTTGATTAATGTACCATTGGGAAGATTATTTGAATCATCTAGAGACATTGTAAACGCAGAAGCAACAATCGGAGATTTTGATACT
Organism: Candidatus Woesearchaeota archaeon; assembly: GCA_964584825.1. GTDB lineage: Archaea > Nanobdellota > Nanobdellia > SCGC-AAA011-G17 > JACPIM01 > CAYIBE01. The sequence continues at coordinate 3,751 of CAZPBI010000045.1, read as the reverse complement.
GTTCCTTATAGTTTATTAAAAACACAATTAACATCTAAACCATATATTATTCAAAGAAAGCAACCATATCCAGATAAATTATACATCATGAAAATAAAAGATACTCCTTCAGAAGATAATGAATATATCTTCCAATTTTTTATACAAGATGAACCAAGGTAATTATGAGTTTTATTAAATTCAAAGCATTATTCATGATATTTTTAATAAGTTTTATTAGTTTATCATATTATATCCCAGAAGCTAAAGCACAGCAAAAAGTATGTTGTGAAAGAACTAGAGATAATGCATTTTGTGTTTATACAGATTCATCAAATTGTAGTCCTAACCATAATCAAGCACCAGCTTTTTGTGAAGATACCTCTTTTTGCACATTAGGTTGTTGTTTTGATTCTAATTCTGGTGAATGTTTCTCAAATACAGCAAAATCAGAATGTGATAGTCTACAAGCTATATGGTCTAATTCTGCTTCCTGTTCAGAAGTTTCTCAATGTTCTCTTGGCTGTTGTCAGTTAAATAATCAAGGTTTTTTATCAACATTAACAAAATGTAAACAAATAGCTTCACAATATACAGACACAGAACCAAATTTTGATATTAGTATACAAGATGAATTTACTTGCTTAAATTCTGTAAGGTCCCAAGAAGAGGGTTGTTGTGTTACTGAAAATACTTGTTCATTTATAACAAGATCCCAATGTGCGCAACAAGAAACAACTCTTATAGGAAATACTACAAAAATAGGGTTTTATCCAGGAATCTTATGTAGTAATGATCAATTAAGTTGCGATGCAGCAAAACTACATCATCTAAGTTGTTTTAATGAAGATGTTTATTGGTTTGATTCAGAAGGCAATAAAGAAAATATTTTCCTAGGAAAAAGTGAACAACAAAAAAGATTATCTTATAACAATGGAAAAATATTAGAAGATCCAAAATGTGAAGCAAAGCCAAATGACCCTAATTGTGGTAATTGTGATTATACAAAAGGCACCTTATGTTCTGAAAAAGATGGTGAACCTAAATGTATTGATTTAAATTGTAAAGATACAACAACATTTCGATATTCTCCAGACTCAGGTTCAAATAAAGAATTAGGTGAATCCTGGTGCATCTTTGATGGCCCAGTAGGTTTCGGCCAAGATAGGCCAGGTTCTAGACATTTTAGAGCAGCTTGTATAAATGGAGAAGAAATAATAGAACCTTGTGCTGATTTTAGGGAAGAGCTTTGTACACAACCTATATCCAATGGACAACCAACAAATCAATTTGGTTCTTTTTACAAAGCATTAACGCAAAATATCCCTCAATTAATAGGTTCAAGTCAAATATCAAATATATTTTCAGGTCCAGGATATTCAGAAGCAGCATGTAGAGAAAATAGAATAAATTCTTGTACTCAATGTAATGAATTTTCCACATTACAAGAAATTACAGAATGTTGTAATGAAAAGGCTTTTAGGGATTGTTACTTTTTACAATCTGGTCTTTCAAATAAAGGTGGTACTTGTATACCAAATGTTCCTAAAGGAGCAAGATTCTGGTCTGATACAGATGTAACTTCTGTTTTAGCAAGACAAACAACAAAAACAACTGAAGGTCAAGATGAAACTGTAATTGCAGAAGCACCTTCAGTGCCTGCAGATGAAGTTTGTTCAATAGCAAATCAAGAATGTGAAGTTGGATTTTCAAGAACAACATTTTCTGAATGGAAGTGTACATACAATTGTCATTGTTTAACAGAAGATGCATTTATAGCTGCACATTCTGTATGTAGGTCTGTAGGAGATTGTGGAGCAAGTGCAAATTATATCGGTGAAATAACAAGAAAAGGTTTTGATTTTAAGGCATTTGGTCCTAAAGGAGAAAAGGCAATACCTCCTGATTTTAGACAACAAATATTTAATAAAGTAAAATCAGGTTTATTTGATAATGCATTAGTTAAAGAACCTAAAGAAGGCGGAGCTCCAAAGAAACATGGTATTAAAGATTTCTTTAAAGATAGTGCAATCCCATTAGGTTTAATTTTATCATCAGGGTTATTGGGCTTTACTAGCTCAGCAGGATTTTTTGGTGGATTGTTCTATGGTCCAGCAGCTGCCCTTGGTACTCTAAGTGGCATAATAAGCGCAGGAACAGGAACATCAACAATTGGTGGTCCAGGAGCAGCGGTATTTGGTCCTAAAGCACCTATAACAGGAGCAGGAAAAATTACTAAGTCTGGATTCGATATTTTTAGAACATCACTACCACAAAACGCTCCATTAAATGGTTTAAAGTTAAATAATGCTGTTGTAAATATTGCTGATAAGTCAATTATTGGCCCAGGTTCAGCTATAACCGGAACTTCAGGAGCCTTAAATTTAGGTCCTGGTAATTATATCATAACTACAACTCAGGGCTCTTACCCAATAACAGTAGAGGCTGGAAAGCAATTAACTTATGCCTTGGGCGATAAAGTTCCTATTCTATTAGAACAAGAAACTATAACAGGAATTACATCTGCATCTGGTAAAATGACAGCTCAGGGAGCAATAGAGGGTGCAAAATTTACAGGAACAGGTGCTCAAGGAGTAACATCGGCAACAACACAACTAGGAACTACAAATCCGCTACTTGTAGTATGGGGGGCAGTTCAAGTAGTTGCATGGATATGGACAATTTATAATATAATAGATTTATTCGGTTCAGACACAACTACAGGGAAAGTTCAATTTATTTGTAAGTCATGGGAACCTCCTTCAGGTGGAGAAAAATGTGAAGTTTGTAATGAAGGTCAATTGTCATGTTCGGAATACAGATGCAGATCTCTAGGTAAAGGTTGTAAGTTAATTAATCAAGGAACAGAAAATGAATTATGTGTAAGTTCTATTGCACATGATACTAGTGCACCAAGAATAACAGCAGATAAAGAAAAAATGAAAAATTATGTAATACAAGATGAACCAAACAAAGGATTTACTGTTACAAATCCAATCCCACCATTTACAGCAGTTTCATTAGCAATTAAAACAGATGAACCATCACAATGTAAATTCTCAACTCAACATTCTATTAAATTTCCAGATATGGAATTTGATTTTGGTTCTCCGATTTTAGATTTTGATCATAATATAACTTTCTCTTTACCATCAGAATTAACAGAAAATCAAGCATTACAATTAACAAACAAAGGTAAATATACGTTATACGTAAGATGTGAAGATGCTAATGGTAATTCACAAGATAAAGATTATATAATCCAATTCCAAATAGAAAAAGGTCCAGACTTAGAGCCACCAAAAATTCAAACAACATCAATATTATCAAACACATTAATTCCAAATAGCATAAAATCAGTAGCTATAGATTTATTTGTAAATGAACCATCACAATGTAAATTTAGTACAAGAGATATAGACTACAATTTAATGGAAAATTCATTTTCATGTGCGACTTCCGCTTTAGACATAGAGACAGTTAATTCAGGTTCATACAAATGTTCAACTTCTTTGCAAACTACTTTAACAGCCACAGAACCAATTACAAATACATTCTATTTCAGATGTAAAGATAAATCTAATAATATAAATCAAAATAGTTTCAGATATTCTTTAATTTCAACACCAAATCTAGAAATTAATGAAACTTCTCCGAGTGGCATTTTAAGATCAGGTTCTGGAATTACATTACAAGTAAAAACAAAAGGTGGCTCAGAAAATGGTAAAGCTATTTGTGGAGTTTCACAACAAGATCTTCCGTTTACAAATAT
>CAZPBI010000044.1:5842-9656 GCA_964584825.1 Candidatus Woesearchaeota archaeon | reverse complement strand
CAAGTTTAGCAATTAAATAGCAATCCCTGAATCTTTTATATAAATCTTATTCTTTCTTCCACTTAATTCTTTTCTTATTATGCCTTTTTGATCAAGTTCTTTAAGTAATATGCTTAATTTAGTTCTACTTAAATTAGTCTTAATCCTTAATACGGGTTGCTCTATTCCGTTTTGTTCTTTAATAGTTTCCAAAATCTTCTTTTCTTCATCATTTAATTCAGATTTAATATTATCAGACTTTTTTTCTGCTTCAGGAACAACCCCTTTATATGTTTCAAAATATTTTATATCTATTTCAAAAAATATCGCATAAATACTTAATATAAATGTCAGTAAAATTACTATAAAACTAATATTTAAAAGCAGATTATCTTGCACACATAAACCACTTATAATACAATTATTGCCTGTTGCAGTTATTAAATTTTGAATTAAATTATTTATTTGAAGATTAAATACTATAATTACTATTGAAAAAAATATAGATAGTAATAGTAGTATTAATCCGAATTTTTTATTATGCATATCTCTAAAATATACTTTACAATATATAAATCTTTTCATCTATAAAATAATGTACAATATTAATAAATCCCCAGTTTAATGATATTCATAGCGAATAAAATTAACAAAATACCCAAACTAACCATAATTAATCCTATAATTAATCTCATCCATTTCCTATTTTTCTTCCTCCACACCTCAACTTTATTTATACTTAAACCAAAATAAACAACCATCAATATCACAATTAAAGGAAGTACAAATATGAAATTATATAATAATAAATAAGCAAATACAGTAGGATCAAAACCTATCTTAGATAATAAAGCAGTTATAGCTAAATAAGGTCCTCCAGTACAAGGTAATTCAACTGCAGCAACAAATATACCTAAAATTATTGCTCCAGGAATACTTATCTTCTTAGCCATCTCTTTAATCTTTAAACTTCTCCTGTATGGAATTGCTAAAGTAAATCCTTTACCATACCACCAGAAATCTTTAATTTCTACCAAACCCAAAATTATAACCAAAATGCCAACTATAATGCCAATAGGTTCAGCAAGATTAAATCTTTGTATAAATAATAACAATCCTACGCCAGCCAATAAATAGGCTATATAAACAGCAAGAATGTAAATTACTCCAATGATTAACATCTTGTGTTTATTTCTTGACAAAGCAAGCAAAGTACTTATTAGTAAAACCAAAACACCAATGGCACATGGATTAATAGAATCAACCAAAGCAGTAACAATAACAACAGGTAAGGCAGGCAAATTTATCTCACCTTTACCAGCCATCCCAGTTATATTAGTAAAGCCTTCTCTACCAAAAAAATAATTTCCAATCATAGAAATTCCAAATAAGACAAAAAATACAGTTAATGCAGTTATAATTCTATATTTCATGTAAATTTACATCCGGCCCTTTCAGCCAAAATACCTAATTCTTGTACACCAATTAATATTGATTCATTACTAAATTCCCAATGAGGATATTTGTCTACTTTCTTTTCTAAGCATAATTCAGTTTCTCCTATTTTACCTCTACATGCAATAGGCAAATCTTCTTCTTTTACATCGCATCTCGGATCACATTCAATGTACACCCTTTCTTTTAGTATAGAAAATGATTTTCCAAACATTTTTTCTTGTTTAGCACAATTAGGGCACCAAAATGCTCCATACTCCTTAACCCCTTTATCAGCCAAGCAATTTGCAAGGGCATCAGTTGATTCCTTGCTATAATCAGAACCACTACACCCAATTAAAAATAGTATCCCAACAATAAATCCAATTATCATTAATTTATTTTTCATGTAAATTCCTCATGAGTTTATAAGTTAATAAAATCATTATTATTATAAAAATATCTAAAACAACACATAAAATACAAATGGATAGAATCAAAAATAATTCTGCATAAACTAAATAAAGTGCAAATATAAAACTAATAATCATTAAATAAAACAGAAAAATAGCTAATATTTTTTTATCAACATTTTTATTTCCAATCTTAAACTTTTTATTTTTCTTAATGAAATTTAAAATAATTAAAACAATTATAAAAGTAATAATCCCCATTAAAGAAACAGGAATTCCAGAACCAGGAGGAAACTCAGAATAAATACTTTTATTTACAATATCACAACTTAATCCTTTACTAAAATCACAAAAACTTTCTGTATTTGCATAATGTAAATATAATAAATATAAAGAAATTATAATAAATAACAGTGAGATTATATTCATCCATTTTATTAATTTTTTATTTATCACGTAATAACCTCTTTTTACTAAATTAATTTTTTTTCCTTTAAATTAGTTTACACAAAAATTTACTATAGTTAATGTCAAGGCAAATTAAACAAATCATACTATTAATAGTTATGTTTATAAATCTAATACATAAAATTTTCAATATGCGCGAGTAGTATAATGGTTAGTATAATGGCCTTCCATTACGTCAGAAGTTAGCCATTGATCCGGGTTCAAATCCAGGCTCGCGCAAGTCTTCTAAAATTCGATGCGCTGTATTACAACATATTTAAACTAAAAAAGATTAAAACTGCTGTGCAGGAGCTTTAGAATGGCAGAAGATGATATTTACGGCAATAAGAAAAGATATGAAAAGTTTGTAACTAGTTTAGATGAATTAACAACTCTACCTAAAGAGAAAAATAAGAAAGGAGGGACTAGAAAATATTATTGCAAAAATCCTAAAAATATACTTTATTTTAAGAAATTACATAAGATATTTGAGAGTAGGGATACCAGCTATATAAGGAGATTTAGGGTGTTTAGAACTTTATTAATGATAGCCCATGCTACAAATAAAGATTTCTTAGAGTGCGAAAGAAAGTTCTTGATTCATATTTGAAGATTTAAAGATTAGCCAATAAATCTCTTTATTCTATTTTCTAGAATTAGTCCCCCAAAGATACCTATTAAAGTAGTAATAAAAATTTGGATAAGTAATTTCCCTCTTTGTATATATGTATCTGTTACATTTTCTAAAAGAATATAACGAGTACTTTTATAACTTTCATCTTCCTTTAATTTAATATTATTAGGATCACTCCAAGGAAGCTTACTAAATCCTTTTAATTCTAGATTACAGGCTTCACATATATACCTATCACCAAGAGTTAAGATGACTGCCTCATTTTCAAGTGCACTAGAGCTTATTCTATTGCTTTCATAAAATATTAGTCTACTTATAGGGCGTAGGTTCATTTTAAAGCGAATAAATATTCTTTCATCCTCCATAAACCTTCTATTAAAATCAGTTATTAAAATACGAGTATTATAAAATCTATTGGTAAAGGTTATGTTAGGTACAGAAGTACAATTAGAGACATCAATAGAAAAGCATCTTAATATTTCTATTTTTACTGAATTATTTTCTATATTCTACAGGCAATCTAGCTTCTATTAAATTTATTGTTTCATTATTATCTATCGCAAAAGAGACTAGTCCGTCTTGGTTCGTATAATCGTAATGATAAGTAAAATAATTTAGGGGGTATCTACTACCTGTCGTTTCAAATGAAACATCAAACTCATACTGTTTTCTTATATCTATTTTAACTTTATCATTTATTTGCATTGTTAATACTATAACAATAGAAGGTAGCACTAGAGTAAATAAAATTAAAGCTATCCATTCATTCCATTTCATTACATATAAAGGTACAGAAACCTTTATATATGTATCGTATGTATTAAGTATTACTATGGAAATAATCAGTTTAAAATTAGAAAATGAGTTATTAAAGGAAATAGACCAAAATCTAAGTAAGCATAGATAT
>CAZPBI010000044.1:2433-5832 GCA_964584825.1 Candidatus Woesearchaeota archaeon | reverse complement strand
TTTATTAGAAATGCTATTAGAGAAAAGCTTTCAGATTTAGAAAAAGATGAAATCTTGAAAGAATTATCAAAACTTCGAGGTTTTTCAAAAAGAAAAACAACAGATAAGCAACTTCATGATGCTGGTGAAAGGGCATTTGAAATGCTAGAAAAGAAGATTAAAGCTGGGTAAGATCTTGTGGTCTTTTTGGTTCTATAATATCTAACAACTTTTGAAAATGTTTATCTAATGTTACTAAAATTGCTTTATTATCCCTTGCAATTAATGCATGTAGAGCATCTCTTTTAGGGATATTTCTTTTAAATGATAAGTCTTTTGCTTGACCAATCTGTTTTTTAGTGGATTCCACAAAAAGAAGAATTGGTCTTAACGGTTTGAACATTTTTTCTAATTCATATTTAGAATACTCTAAGACGATTAATTCAAAGATATTATTATCAGAATAAATTATTATGTCATCATTTTTTATTATTTTACTTACTAATTCAGACGCCCATTTTCCTTTAGGCAAGTTGGGCTCATTTCTATTTTCAAACAGATCTAACCATATTGAGGTATCAAAGTAAAATTTTTCTATAAAAATCACCTATACTGTTTGTTTTATGATAGGAATAAAAACTAAATTTCTATTTACTCTATCATATTCGACATCAAATTCTTCTCCGCCTTTTAGATTCATTAATTTAGCTTTTGATTTTGGAATTGAAATCATAAACCCAGTTTTTATTCTTTGAACTTTAACCATGTTTATATCACAGAAAACATTATAAATATATAAAGTTTTAGATTAAATCAGTATAGCGCATATGATTTCTTGTGTGATGCACGGCTCGCGCAAGTTTTCTAAAATTGTATACGCTCTTTCCAGCGTATTTAAACTAAAAATCCTAAATTGGCTGTGGATTAGCATGCTAGAATTAAGATACAAAGCGTCACGTTCACTCACACAAGCAGAAATTGCTGAAATTGTGAAGGAAATTCACTTGGAATTGCAACATATCGTATTAATGTAAAACCATTTAACTATGCCCGCAACTTAAGAGGATTATATCTTACATAATCCCACTAAAAGTTCTACAAAACTGATTCTTTGCTACTTTCAGAGCTCTTCTACCATGATTAGTTAAACTATAAATTATTATTTTTCCTTGTTCTTCTTCTTTAATAAATCCATACTCTTTAAGACTTTTCAATGCAGGATAAATAGTTCCTGGACTAGGTTTAGCTCCTTTCCTTTTGTAGATCTCTCTAGCTATTTCCTGTCCATGCATAGGTTTCTTAGAAAGAATAAAAAGTATCAGAAATGATAGCATTCCCCGCATATCACAGCAAGGAATTCCTTCTTTTTCCATATTTACTCTATTATTATTTAAAATATTTAAATGTATCTATACAATATATCGTACAACCAATATATTGGATAACCGATAGGTTTATATATAAGTTAAGTTATCGTATAACCGATATTAGGAGGTAATAAAAAATGGATGGGTGTTGTACTACAAGAAGCTTCCTTACAAGAGAAGAAAAAATAGAGATGCTCAAAGAATACAAAGAAGATTTAGAAAAAGAAGCTGAAGGTGTATCGGAAAGAATACGCGAACTAGAAAGGAATAAATAAACTTTCTTATTTATTTTAATGGAGGTTAAAATGGATTTGCCATGGGGAGACGAAAAAACAATTCTATTTATAACAAATGTAGGTTTAGTAACAACATATGGTCCGCATGGTCATAATATTATGGCTTGTGAATGGACTCATCATGTTTCCTATAGTCCTGGTTTAATAGCAGTTTGCATCGGTCCAAATAAAGCAACTTATGACAATATTAAAACATCAAAGGAGTTTGGTGTAAGTTTAACAGCCACAGATCAAAATATTTTGGCAAGCATAGCTGGAGGCTCATCAGGAAAATCAATTAATAAAATAAAAGTATTAGAAGAATTAGGATTTAAATTTTATAAAGCAAATAAAATTAATACATTAATGGTTGAAGATGCAGTATTAAACATAGAATGTAAATTATTCAAAGAAATTCCATTGGGGGATCATACAATGTTTGTTGGCGAAGTTTTAGAAGCAAAATTAAACAAAGAAAAAGAACCATTAGCATATCACAAGGGAAACTATTGGAAAATAGGAGAAATTATTCCAAAACCACCACAAGAATATTTAGATAAAATAAAAAAATTACTTGAAAAATATAAGAAAAATTAAATCCCCCAATTTTCTTTTAATTCTTGAAATTTATGATTTTCAATAGATTTTCTAATATCTTTCATTAAGTTAAGAAAAAAATAGAGATTATGATAACTAGCCAGTGTATAGCCGGTAAATTCTTTTGTTTTTAGTAAATGTCTGATATAGGCCCTAGAATAAGTTTTGCATATTCTGCAATCACAATTTACATCTAGTGGTCTAGAATCATTAGTATATTCTTTTCTCTTTAAATTATATCTAAATTCATCTTCTATACGCCCAACTGGAGGCTTCATATAAATACGCCCATGCCTTGCTTCTTGTGTAGGAAGTTTACAATCAAATAAATCAATCCCCTTTTCAACTGCTTTGAACACCTCATTCACACTTATAATTCCAAGTAAATGCCTAGGTTTATCTTCTGGTAAGTAAGGAATAATCCAATCCAGTATTTTAGGTATATCCTCTATATTACCTAATGAACCACCAATTGCTATTCCATCAAACGGCAAAGAAGAAATATATCTAGCACTATCTTCTCTAAGATCTTGCCATATGCCCCCCTGAACAATACCAAATAATGCCTGTTCTGTTTTATGAACATACAAACATCTAACTGCCCATAAATTGGTTCTTTCTAAACTTTTTGCAGTATATTCCTTATCATGCGTATTTGAGGTACATTCATCAAGAGCCAAAATAATATCCCCTCCTAGTTGTTCTTGTATCTTTATAGATTTTTCAGGAGATAATAAATGCTTAGAGTCATCATATATAGACCTGAAATAAAAGCCATCGTCTGTTATTTTTATTAAATAAGGATCCTTACTATTCTTAATTCCAGAATTATTTTTATCATCTTTTGAAGGTAATACTTTTCCTATTCCTTTTTTAATTTTTTCACCTAAAGATAATACCTGATAACCACCGCTATCTGTTGCTAGTGGCTTGTTCCAATTCATATACTTATGTAAACCACCAAATGATTCTATAACATCTGCTCCTGGTCTTAACATTAAATGATATGTATTACAGATTAATAACTGTGCCTCTAACGAAAATAAATCATCTAAAGTTAATGCCCTAACACTGGCTCTAGTTGCTACAGGCATAAGTTCAGGAGTTTTTACAATACCATATTTTAATTCTAATATTCCAGTTCTTGAATTTCCATCTTTTGCAGTTATTGTAAATTTTAA
>CAZPBI010000044.1:0-2423 GCA_964584825.1 Candidatus Woesearchaeota archaeon | reverse complement strand
AAAGAATAGCAGAAGATTATTGAGGAGAGTTTGAGATAGAAAAGTATATTTTATAATATGATAATTAACGAAAATCATAACATTTATATTGTAATATTTAAATATAATTAATTTAGTAGATTCATTCACGATAAGGAGATTGTAAACCAAATGTTTTCTTTAGAACTCTTGAGTATCTTGTAATCCATTTATTGTACCTATCTTAACCTATTCTCCTGTTGCATCGTAATCTTAAAAACTACTTACTATTCTATCTTAACTTATAGGATTTAATCGTATTTTCTAATTTTAATCTCTTTTGAATAATATGTCTCTATTTAAAAGTTAAAAAATGCGAGCCTGCGAGGATTTGAACCTCGAACCTACACATTAGGAGTGTGTTGCTCTATCCAGGTTGAGCTACAGGCTCTGAATAATGGAGTTACTTTAATTTTTAAAATCTAACCTCTGACTTCTATATCCTGTTTTCTTTTCCAAGCTTGTAATAATTCTCTACCTACTTTACTCTCCTTATGTATCTTAATCTCCCCCTTTTTACTACTATAACCTGTTAAAAGTAATCTACCATCAATAAAAATCTCAACCTCTAATCCGGGATTTACAAAAATTTTCAAATATTTTTTATCTTCACCAATGTCAAACCGCAAATTTTCTTTCTCTTCTTTTAATTCTTTAACATCAATACTTATACCTAAGATATTTTCCAATTTATTAATAACACTCCCTTCTTTACCAATCACCTTAGAAATAAATCTTTCAGGCACATAAATAGCAGCCCTATTATTTCCTACTAATTCTACTTCAACTTCATCTGTATATTTCTGTAATTCTTTCTCGATTGCTAAAATAGCAAGTTTCTTTATTCCTCCAACTTTATTTTCTTCTTCAATAGGTATAACAACTGTTTGTTCACCATAACTATAAATTTCATAATCTAATCTATTTGTATCAAAATCTCTAACTTCAACAACAGGTCTTGCCAAATCATCCTCTGTCATTCCTGTAGGAACTTTAACTAATAATTTTAAGCTTAATACTCTAGCGATTTTTCCCTTTTCAATATATAATATAGTATCAATTATACTAGGGATCATTCCAACATCTAATCTAGTAATAAACCTTTGAACAGCATCTATTGGACTACTTGAATGAATTACACCGATGCATTCACTTCCCGCAAGCCTTAAGTCAGAATATAATTCAAAATCAGGCGTATCTCTCATCTCGTCAAATATAATATTATCTACCCTAGACAAAAAAAGTATATCATGAATATCGCTGCCAGATGCAAAATTTTTACTGTATTGTGTGATATCATCACTTAATTGTAAATCTCTTGGGCTCTCAACAGTTTTAACAGTTCTACCTAATTTTAAATAAAATTCTGCTAATGCCTGTGCGAATGTAGATTTACCAGAGCCAGCTTCACCAGCAATCAATATCCCTCTTGATTTATCTTTGATCCTCTCAAATAAATCTTTATGTATATAATAATCGTCTAATGTTAATTTCTTTAATGGTTTTACTATAGTCATCTCCCACCCATCACTAATAGGGGGCCTTACACTAACGATCCTATAATTTCTAGCCTGAATAATCATCAAAGCCCCTCTTGAAATTTCAACATTAGTCAATGGATCTGTTCTGCTATTCTCAATTACTTCTTTAACCATATCCTCTACTTGCTTGGCATCTAACTTCTCACCAACTTTAGCTAACTGCCATTCACCAGGTTTTCCCTTTTTAGCATAAACATAGCTTCCTTCTTTGATGTGAACACTCATTGTTTTATCATCAAAGTATTTTTCAAATTCTAATTTTTCTTTAGCCTCTTCTCGTTCTAAGAATATAACTTCTAAACCTACGGCCTTAGCAGACTCGCACTGTACTTTATCTGCAGTAATTAAAATAGCTTTTTCTTTAAATGCAATATCTCTTATTAATGCATCGATCTCTCCAGACTTTGCAAACTTGATTTGTGTTTCATTAGGTCTTTCTCCTAAAAACTCTAATTTTAGTTTTTTACTTTTCCTTATCTCTTGTATCTCTTCTAAACCTATAAAACCAACCTCCAGCCCTCTATTTGCTTGATTTTCTAATTCAGATAAAACAGCATTTGGAATAATTAAAGTTCCATCTATCTTATTATTTTTCAATAAATCTGTTACAGCTTTTTTTATTACGGCGCTTGTATCAACCACATATTTCATTTTCTTATTTTAACTTCCTATTTTTAAGTAAAGCGATAGGAAACTTTTTAAACCTCAAACTATTGATTTATATTATGTTAAATAGTTAAGAATAAGCAACTTGACTATTTAGCATAAGTAAAATCTACTTTTAAAGCTTTCGCAAAATTTCCTTATCTTGTGTAGTCCCTCTTTTATTTCCCACTTTAGATATCCTGCCTTATATGGCAAGAT
>CAZPBI010000043.1:0-9726 GCA_964584825.1 Candidatus Woesearchaeota archaeon | reverse complement strand
TTCTCTGAACGCAGTGTAGGAGAACTTTCAGGAGGAGAAAAGCAAAAGGTTGCCTTAGCCCGCGCATTGGCAATAAAACCTAAACTTTTTTTATTTGACGAACCACTTTCTGCCATAGATATTGAAACTAAAATTTTAGTTGGAAAACAACTGCGTTCAATAATTAAAAAACTATCAATTCCGGCAATTATTATCAGCCACGATCTTCGTGACGCCAGCGTTATAGGGGATACAATAAACATATTGGAAAATGGCAGGCTTAAAAAACTAAAAAAGTAATTATTATTCAAAAGAACCCCAAAATCTAGTTGAGGGCACCGTCAACTTTGTCAACTACTGTAATAAGTAATAAGCGGGCTATGTTAAATTAATTAATGGTGAAAATTTGTAAAAATTAGTTCGAAATCATTGATTACCATTTACATGCCATAAGAATACTAAATTTGTCATTTAATATATTATTCTAAGCATTAGAATTGTTATTTCTTTGATTTCATAAAATGCGCCCAAATGGCATTTAAAGTCATTTTAGAAAATAGCATTAATTAACTTTACAGAATCAATAAGCGTAAAGTTTATAACTACTGAATTTACTTAAAAATTAATTAATTGCGGGGGAAATTTAAAATGACAGAAGAAGGCACTATTACATTAAAAAAATCAACGATATGGCAAATTTCAACTGGAATATTTGCTATTTTATTTGTGGTTACATTAGTTCATGATGCTTTTTGGGAAGGCAGCCCAACTGGGGCAGTAGTAGCACCTACACCTACGGCAGCTAATCCTCGTGTACCTAGTCAACCTAGTGGACCTAGCAATATTAAAGTAACCATAGATAAAGATGATCCTATTCTTGGTGATAAAAATGCAAAGATATCTATAGTAGAGTTTAGCGATTTTCAATGCCCTTTCTGTAAAAGAGCTGCAGATGGTTCTCTGAATGAATTTAGGAATAGTGATTACTTTAAGAATGGAGAAGTAAACTTAATATATAAGGATTTTCCATTAAGTAGTATACATCCTTATGCACAAAAAGCTGCAGAAGCTGCACAGTGCGCAAATGATCAAGGAAAATTCTGGGAATATCATGATAAATTATTTGAGAATCAACAAGCATTAGATATTGCTAGCTTAAAGAAATATGCTGATGATTTAGGATTAGATACAGAAAATTTCGATACTTGTTTGGATGGAAGTAAAAATGCAAAAGAAGTTGGAGATGACTTAACTGCTGCAACAACTGCTGGTGGCCAAGGAACTCCTTATTTTGTTATTGTAAACAACAAGAATGGAAAGATACAATCTGTATCTGGTGCTGTTCCATTTTCAAATATTGAAGCTGCTATTAAAGCAGTTCAATAACTTTTTTATTTTTGATTTATACTAACAAATTATGCAACAAATTTTGTGATATTAATACGATGTAACAAAAAGAGTTAAAAAATTTGAAAGTATATTAACTATTGGAATAATAAAAGACCTCATCAAGAATTAGAATATAAAATCCCTAAAGATGTTTATTTCAAAGATTTTAAAAAGGAGGATTAGTCTGGTTAATTAAGGATAGCCCAATTTATTTAGAAAGAGTTATATGGATTATTCTTGAGTTCTAAATAAAGTAGGATATAAGAAGATGAATGATTTCTTCATTTTAATTATTTTTTAGTAAATTCTGTATATCTACAAGAACCGCAGTATAATCTGTCTTTGTGTTCTGCAAGAAAGAAACCTGGGCCACATTTAGGACAGGTTTTATTCCTTTTTAATTTTCCAGATTCTATTTTATATTTAGAATATCTTTTGCTGGGTTTTTTATTTTTCACCTTTTTTTTAGCCATTTGGTTTCTTTTCTTCTATTTTTTTCTTTGGTTTCTTATTGATAACTTCTACTTTTTTTAAATCTTCAGAAGAATTATAAAGTTTGGCTTTTATTATTGCTTTTCTTGTTCCAAAAATTTGGTTAATCTTATTTATTACAATTAATTCATCTTTAGATTTTAATGTTTCCACAACTGCTTTTTTAATTTCCTGTGTATTTGGAGTCGGGCCCGTATAAGTAGTTTCTAATAATAACTCTTTCCTATTAAGTAGTTTATTTTCTTTTTCTTCAATGAGTTTCAGTATCATTATCATATTCCTTTAAGTACATAATATCATCTAGGATTAAACAAATTTCTTGTAAAGTTAAATCTGGAATTCCATCATATGCTTTAGTTAAATCAAATTTATTTAATTGTTTAGTATATTCGTTAATTGCTCTTGTAAACATTTCATCAAAGACTTGTGGTTTTATTGAGCAAATTTCTGCCAATTTATTTTTTAAAGTTTTTACTTCTGAGGGTAACATTTCTAAATCTGAATATATCCTCTTGTCTAAGATTATTCTATCTTGTAATTCCTTGCTATATACCTCTTTACAGGCATTAATTAAAACTTCGTGTGTTTTCATCTGATTTTTATCGCATATTCTCCTTTTGTTTTTATATTTAATTTTTTTGCAATTTCAGATTTTTCTGGATTTAATATAATAATTTTTCCTTTCCAATTTTCTGTAAATTCATTACCTTTACATAATGGACACTCATTACCAGATACAAATAATTTACATTTTCTGCAAACTTTTTTTACCATGTTTATTTCTTCTTATCTTCTTTTTGTTGTTTTTTTATTTCTTCTTCTATCCATATTAAAGAACCTAACGATGGTTGCCTCATTGTTAAACCTATTTTTGGATTATTTAATTCTTTAAATGAAATAGCTATTATTCTAGCCCTGCATTTATCTCCTACTTTAAGTACTTTTTTACTTTCTTTTCCAGTTAAAGTTCCTGCTTTATTGAAACTTACAAAATCATCCATAGTTTGTGAGATATGGATCATTCCATCTATAGGCCCCATGTTTATGAAAGCCCCAAATTCTGCAAGTTCTGTTATATTGCCTTGGATTACTTCTTGATTTTCTGGTTTAAATGTTATTAATTTGTATGTAGTCTCATAATATGCAGCACCATCACCAGGTATTAGTATTCCATCACCTATATTTGATATATCTGATACCCCCATAATTATACTCAAATCTTTAGAATTAAAATTTGAATATTGCTGGATTAATTGATTTAAAACAGATTTCTTAGTATCTTCTTTAAAATTGGATGGTGGAACTCTAACGTGACTTTTTACTTCAATTTCATAGAACATATTTAAAACCCTAAAAAGTAATATATTTTTGTTGTCTAATGGTTAAAATGCAAATTTTTCCCTTTTTAAGCTTTTCTTTTAGTTTTTTATCTTGGGTTGCTATTATAATATTTTTATTTTTTTGAACTAATTCTAATATTAAATCATCTACTAGTTTATCTCTTTTAGTTATTATAATTGAGAATTTTTCTATAACTTTTTTTGCAAGCTTTTCTAAAGATTTATTTTTTAATTCGTCTAAAGTTTTATCAAGATATGAAATTTCAACTTTATATGGACATAATTGTTTTATAGAATTTTCTATATCAATGTGATTTTTTACTGAATTTAAAATAAAATCTGTATCTAAGATTATTAATTTCATTAGATAGAAGTAAAAAAGATTTATTAATAAGATTATGTTTTGTAATTTATGGAATTTGATCCTGGGAGAAGGGGTGTTTTAAAGATAGTTGGTTCTGTTATCTTTTCTTCTTATATTCCTTTAGGGTGTACTGACAGAGAAACTGAAGATTTAAGTGATTTTTTAGATAATTATGATATTAATAATCCTAGTTATGATCCTGATAGCTTGGGTGAAGGGATAGACGAAAATAATGGAAATAGGATATATCCTGTAAGTATCGTTGATTCTGAAAATCTTGTAAATGGTGATTCATTAATTAAAGAACTTATGAATTTCCCTGATGTAAATAAAGTTGCTAGATTAAGTTCTGGTTTATTTCCTACGCCTGGTGTTATTGTTAGATTTGATCATAATCTTTGGATACAGAATGGTTTTGGAAGTGGTGGCTCTGAAGTTTATGTTGATATGCCATGGGGTTATAATGATCCTAGTGATATTGAATTATTTTTAGTATATAGCAATTTGATAAATAAAACAATAAATAAAGATATATTTCCTATTGGATGGCCGCCTAAGTATAAATTTATAAAAGCAGATAGTAAACATGGCACTACAATAAGAAGGGCTTTAAGTTTTAATATAGATAATGCTATTGCTACGTATGGGCATACAAGAGAAATAGGTTTATTCTTTTTTGGTAAAGATTATGATTTATTTATAAATTATATAAGTAATGCAGTTGGCGGATAATAAATTTGCCGCAAAAAAGTGTGTTAATTATTTTGGTAAAATAGGGTTAATTTTTGATGTAAAATTTATGTTTATACGGCTTCTGGGTTTGTTATAATGCATTTTAAAGGGTAGAAAGGTTTTTATAGTTCGGAGTATATTTTTTAATAAAATACTAATTATTTGGGGGCAATTTAAGTGAGAAAATTAAAGGATTTAGTAAGATGACTGAAGGTTATACTGCTCAAAATATTACTGTATTAGAAGGATTAGAGGGAGTAAAGGCTCGACCTTCTATGTATATAGGTGACACTAGTATTCGTGGGTTGCATCAATTGGTATATGAAGCAGTAGCGAATTCTGTAGACGAGGCACAAATAGGTTATTGCAAAAATATTAGCGTTGTTATTCATATCGATGGCAGTATAACTATAGAAGATGACGGCAGAGGCATACCGATAGATGAACATCCTACTGAAAAAAGACCTGCAGTGGAAGTAGTATTAACTAAATTACATGCCGGCGGGAAATTTGATAAAAAAAGCTATAAGGTTTCTGGTGGTTTACATGGTGTTGGTATTAGTGTAACTAATGCGTTATCTGAATGGTTAAATGTAGAGGTTGTAAGAGATAGTAGAGTATACAGGCAAATTTATGAGAATGGGGTACCTAAAACTCCTGTTATAGAAACTGGAGCAAGCGATAGGACAGGCACTAAAATAAGATTTTTACCTAATAAATCTATTTTTACAACAACAGAATTTCACTATGATATTTTAGCTAAAAGATTAAGAGAGTTGACTTTTTTAAATAAAGGTTTAAGAATAAAAAT
Organism: Candidatus Woesearchaeota archaeon; assembly: GCA_964584825.1. Lineage (GTDB taxonomy): Archaea > Nanobdellota > Nanobdellia > SCGC-AAA011-G17 > JACPIM01 > CAYIBE01. The sequence goes on along the minus strand of CAZPBI010000043.1, from coordinate 4,619 downwards.
AAAAGATGAGAGAACTAATGTAGAGACTGAATTTTATTATGAAGGTGGGCTTATTAGTTTTGTTGAATTCTTGAATAAAAATAAAAATACATTAAGTGGTCCTATTTATTTAAGTAAAGAGAAAAATGGCATTTTTGTTGAATTAGCTATGCAATATAATGATGGATATAGGGAAGATATTTTTAGTTTCGTGAATAGTATCAATACTGTTGAAGGTGGTACGCATGTTTCTGGTTTTTATAGTGCACTTACAAGAGTAATAAATAATTATCAGAAAAAGAATAATATGAATGGGATGGCATTAAGCGGAGAAGATGTGAGAGAGGGTTTGTGTGCTATAATGTCTGTTAAAGTTCCTGAGCCACAATTTGAAGGACAAACTAAGAGTAAATTAGGAAATTCTGAGATTAAAGGCATTGTAGATAGTATAGTATTTGAAAAATTAAGTGAATATTTTGATAAAAATCCTGCTATTGCTAAAACAATTATTGGGAAATGCATATCTGCAGCTAATGCAAGAGAAGCGGCAAGAAAAGCTAGGGAATTAACAAGAAGAAAAGGTATTTTGGTTTCAGGTGGGTTACCTGGTAAATTAGCTGATTGCCAAGAGAAAGATCCTGTTAAAGCAGAGTTGTTTATTGTAGAAGGAGATTCTGCTGGCGGGAGTGCAAGAGCTGGCAGGATGAGAGAATTTCAGGCTATATTACCTTTAAGAGGAAAAGTATTGAATGTCGAGAAAGCAAGATTAGATAAGATTTTTGCAAATAAGGAAATCACTAATATAATAACTGCAATTGGTGCAGGAATTGGTGATGATTTTGATGTTAATAAGGTTAGATATAATAAAATAATCTTGATGTCAGATAGTGATTTTGATGGTGAACACATATGCACACTTTTATTAACCTTTTTTTATAGATATATGAAACCTTTAATTGAGAAAGGATATTTGTATATAGCTAATGCTCCTTTGTATAAAATTGTAAAAAATAAGAAGATAAGCTATGTATATAATGATGAACAATTAAATATTTTATTAAATGAAATTGGCAAAGAGGGAGTTAGTTTACAAAGATATAAGGGTTTGGGCGAAATGAATTCTGACCAGTTATTTGATACAACAATGGATCCTAATGTAAGAAAATTAAAAAGAGTAACTATAGAGGATGCTGTTAAAGCTGATGAGATATTTTCTATTTTAATGGGAGAGTTAGTTGAGCCAAGAAGAGAGTTTATTTCCAAATATGCGAAGGAGGTTAAGAATTTAGATATTTAAGATGAAGCATCTCCCTAAAAGATATAGGCTTGCTGAACTTACCAGATTAATTTATAATATTTATAATGAATTACCTAGCCAAGAAAAGAATGGTAAGGAGCTTTATAATTTTGAAATACCTAGACCATTTGGTATCATTGTTGGTGATGAGGTTCAAATAGAGTTAGGACTTGTTTCTGTTATTGATGAAAAATGTGATGGTAAAATAATTTGTACACTTTTGTTGGATACATCAAAAGAGATGCAAGAAATAATAAAAAGAAATGGATTAAATTATAGTGATAACCTAAGGAATTTAGTGCCTTTGCGCCCAGAAGATTTTCCGTCTAAAGATAAAGTATACGGAAGGACTGCTAAATGTTATTTTAATAGACACAATATTAAAGATAACGATGAAGGAATTTTAGGTGTTTTATATGCCAGAAGAAATTCAAGAAAAACTCATTGAAGAAGAAATGAAGCGGTCCTATATGGACTATGCTATGAGTGTTATTGTAGCTAGAGCTATACCTGATGTTAGAGATGGATTAAAACCTGTACATAGAAGGATATTATTTGGGATGGATCAATTGGGGATGTTTCATAATAAACCTTATAAAAAAAGTGCAAGAATAGTAGGTGATGTTTTAGGAAAATTTCATCCACATGGCGATGCTGCTATTTATGATGCTTTAGTCAGAATGGCACAAGATTTTTCTTTAAGATATAAATTAATTGATGGACATGGAAATTGGGGGAGTATCGATGGAGATTCTGCAGCTTCGCAAAGATATACAGAAGCAAGATTAAAAAAAATTGCAGAGGAGTTATTAATAGATATTGATAAAGATACAGTTGATTTTGTTGATAATTTTGATAGTACTACAAAAGAACCTGTTGTTTTACCTGGAAGAATTCCTAACTTACTAATCAATGGAAGTTCTGGAATTGCTGTCGGAATGGCTACAAATATTCCTCCCCATAATATAAAAGAGGTTTGTAATGCCATTATTTATTTTATTGATAATAAAGATTGTAATGTTAGTGATTTAATGAAATTTGTTAAGGGCCCTGATTTTCCTACGGGAGGGATAATTTTAGGTGAAGGTGGTATAAAAAATGTTTATATGTATGGTAAAGGTAAGATTATAGTTAGAAGTAAAGCTGAAATTGAAGGAAATAAAATAATAATAAGTGAAATTCCATATATGGTAAATAAGAGTTTACTTATAGAAGGTATTGCTGATCTTGTAAGAGACAAGAGAATTAATGATATTAATGATATTAGAGACGAGAGTGATAGAAGAGGGATGAGGATAGTTATTGAATTGAAAAAAGATGTTAATCATGAAGTTGTATTAAATCAATTGTATAGTTTAAGTAATTTGCAAACAACATTCGGAGTTATTATGTTATCTCTTGTTAATGGAGAACCTAAAATATTAAATTTAAAAAGATTAATAGAGGAATTTGTTAAACATAGAAAAGAAGTTATTACAAGAAGAACCAAATATGATTTAAATAAATCTGAAGAAAGGGCACATATTTTAGAAGGATTGCAAAAAGCCATTGTAAATATCGATCCTATTATTAACGGCATTAAAAATAGTGAAAGTGTTGAAATGGCTAGAGAATTTTTAATTAGTAATTTTGAATTAACAGAAATGCAGGCAAATGCAGTATTAGATATGAAATTACAAAGATTAACTTCATTGGAGACTAGTAAAATTAAAGAAGAATATAATGCATTGTTGAAGTTAATAGAAGAATTAAGAAAGATATTGACTGATGAAAATAGGATTTATGGAATTATTAAAGATGATATGCATGATATTATAAATGAATATGGAGATGAAAGAAAAACTTTGATTATTTCTGGAGAAAAACAAGAGATAATTACAGATGAAGATTTGATTGATGAACAAGATGTTTTGGTTACTGTTACTAGTAATGGTTATATTAAACAAATTCCATTAAATACTTATAGGAGCCAAAGAAGAGGTGGTACTGGTGTAAAGGGAGCAAGTGTAAAAGAAGAAGATGTTATTGATAATTTATTTATTACTAGTAATTTAAATTATTTATTATTTTTTACTAATAAAGGAAAAGCACATTGGTTAAAGGCTTATCAAGTTCCAGAAGCTTCAAGATATGCTAAAGGCGTTAATTTAGTAAATTTATTACACTTAGGTGAGAATGAAAAAGTGACTAGTATTTTGTCTGTTAAACAATTCTTAAATAATATGTATTTGTTGTTTGTAACTAGAAGGGGTATTGTCAAAAAAATATCTTTGAATGAATTTAGCAAACCAAGGAAGGGTGGAATAATAGCTATAAATTTAAAAGAAGGAGACAGTGTTGTGGATGTAATGTTAAGTAATGCTGGAATTAGATATATTATATGTAGTAAGAATGGAAGGGCAGTTAAGTTTGGTGAAGAAGATGTAAGGGAGATAGGGAGAAGTGGAATTGGTGTTAGAGGTATTAAACTAATTAAAGATGACGAGGTTATCGGGGTGGATGTTGCTGATGATAATTTTGATTTGTTAAGTGTTACTGAAAATGGATATGGCAAGAGAACTAGGATTTCTGAGTATAGATTAATTAGAAGAGGTGGAAAAGGAGTAAGAAATATTAAAGTTACTGAGAAGAATGGAAATGTTGTTGGTATAGAATGTGTTAAAGACAATGAAGAGATTATTTGTATAACTGATAAGGGACAAGTAATAAGGATGGGTGTAAATGGTATTAGTAGAATAGGAAGAAATACACAGGGAGTAAGATTAGTTAGATTAAAAGAAGGAGACAAATTAGCTAGTGTAAGTAAGGTGATTAAGGAATAATAGTTGTTACAATTTTATGTAGAAAGTTGGTAATTTGTCTAGATTAATGGTTAATGTAAAGTCTGTGGGTATATTTGCTTAGAAAAAACTCAATGTTGTAGAGTTACTGGAATGGGATAAGAAGTTTTTTGTATTGGTCTACTTTGATAAAGCCTCTACGTCTTTGATATCTACCTCTCTAGAAATCTTTTTCTTGTAATAAATAAGGTCCGTTAGGGGAATAATAGGAATAATATGATTATACACTTTTTTTCTTGTTGCTTTAGATAAATCAATTCTTTCTTTAGTCCATTTTCCAGTTTTTTTAATATACAATTTTTGAGAAGCTATTCCGCAAATATCTACCTCTTGACCTCTGCATTTTAAGGTCATAAGAAGTAAATCAAATTCCTTATCTTTATATCTCTTCGGACCATAAATTATGAATTTCTTAACATCATTTTGAATCTCAAAGATTTTATTATCAGGAATTTCAATATCAATATCTGCTAAAGGACGATTTGATCCATAAATCCTTGCAG
>CAZPBI010000042.1:9490-9821 GCA_964584825.1 Candidatus Woesearchaeota archaeon | reverse complement strand
TTAGTTCAATCTTTGAGGTGATTTTTATTTATTTAAAGGATTGCACCGGAGCTCCCCTAGCAAGCCCCTCCTAAACCTCCTGCAACAGCACCAACATTTGCAACTCCACATGCCAATATACTAAATATCAATATAGCAATAAAAGTTATTACAAAATACAAAGAAACTGAAATTAGCAAATTTTTACCAATTGCATATCTTTGTTCCACTTTATTAATACCATTTTCAATTGCATTACTTAATATACTTAAAATTATAGCAATCTCAACAACAAATAAACCAACAACAATCTGAAACTGATACCCTGGGATTATATCCTTAATATTAATTA
>CAZPBI010000042.1:0-9480 GCA_964584825.1 Candidatus Woesearchaeota archaeon | reverse complement strand
ACAAACCAACACTACCAGCATTCAATCCAGAAATATCTCCTCCTCCAAACTGGCTAAGCGCAGTACCTAAAAAATTAATAATATTTATCATCATGCTAGTTACCCCAACAACAATACCAGCAATCATAGGAGTCAAAAAACTTACTTGACTTTTCATACTGCTTATAATATCAGCTAATAAATCTTTTAATCTGTCACTAATTTTATTCACCCTATCGACATATTGACTTATTGTAAGTAAACTCTTAGAAACAACTTGGGGCCCTTTCTTAGAACTTTCAACTAAAACTTTCATACTGCTTTTTATTAAATTACTTGGAAAATAAATTAACCCACCCCTCTCTTTATTAAATATTGCTTCTTTAACACTCATACCTAATCTCATTATATTTGCATTTACAATTCTAAAAAAATCTCCAGTGGGTGTCCCTTTCATACTATCCGCCACCTTACCAAATGCACTCTCTACAGGTATTCCATCTCCTACTCTATTCCCTAATTGGAAAATTGCACCTGAAAATTCCTTTTCTAGATTTTTTGTATTTCTCTTAATCTTAATTAATTGTCTACTCCAAATAAAATAATAAACGCTAATTCCCAATGCTATACCAAATGGCATAAATAAACTTAACAACATGCTCCACATCCCATAAGGGCCTATTAAACCATGTTCACTTTCCTTAAAATCTAAAAACTTATATCCTAAAAATTCAGGATCCTCATTAACACTATATGTACTTAAAGAATAAAAGTAAATCATCGGCGCTAACCCAATTAAAACAAAAATAGACCCTATAAAAATTGCAATTGGTAAAGCGCTTATCCTTATATTAAAAAAGTTTATTTTAGTAAAATCCTCAAATTCTGGGTGTAAACTTAAAACATCTTCTGTTCCATAACCAGTAGGTCTTCTTTCTAAATATTGTAAACCAACAAAATAAACAAAAACAGGTAATATAACATTATACAAAATAGCTAAATGCCACCATTTTACTAATCCTCCCAAAAATCCACTCATCAATGGGAATATAACTAAACCTAAAACAGGCAATATAACCCCCATCATATAAACCATAGTTATAGGATTCTTTAAATCATGAGTATACTGTAACATCTTATCATATGTCCCATTTAACATAACATCTAAACCTTTCTCAAGCAAGTGAATTCTTCTTTCTTCGCTAGGTTCATATAAACTACTTTCTATTAAATGAAAAGCTTCGATAAATTCTAAACTATAACCCTTCCATCCTTCTAAGTAATTGTCCAAACTTTCTTTAATAGTTACATATTTTCCAGTCTCAACATCCCACAAAATTTTCCTTAAATCCAATGCCAAAGGATTTCCAATATGTTCACCAGCAAATTTTATAGCATTCTCTAAATTACTTGTATGCCTCATATACATAACAACATACAAAATACAAAGAACCATTTGATTACTTGCCTTTAATTTCCATCTGTTCGCAACCCTAACAGGATAAAAAGTTAAAGGCTTAATCACAATTGCCCCGACAAATAAAAAAGCCAATGGCCAAAAAAAAGTTCCTAGAAATATAGGCTTTAAAGCCCCATCAATAAAAAAGCCAATAGTTTCTCCAGTTAAAAAATAAAGTAAAACACCCAAACCGATACCAAAAATTATAATTAATAAAGTAACAATAACAGCTAAACTTACAGCACCTTCTGGGTTTATATCCATATGTGCAGCCTCTATGGCTTCTTGTAATTTTAGTCTTTCTTTTTCCTTAGATTTTGCCTTTATAATTTTCTCGGCCAAGTTACAAAGTTTTTCAAATTTACCAACCTCACTTTCTAATGCCTCCTTTCTAAAAACAATATATTCTCTAGAAAAGGTTTCACCACTAAAATGTTCAATCTCATCAAACTCTATTCTTTGGCCTAACTTCTCCTCATATTTCTTAATAATACTCGTAATTTCTTCACTACTCAATTTACCCATAATTATCCTATTTTTAACTAAACATTTGTTGCCTAATCTCTTTCTTCACCCATAGATCCCATTCAAAAAATATCCTCTTACTATCCAAATTTCCTAACTCCTCTTTTATATCGCTAGAAATTCTATGAAACATGTCATTACTTTGAATAACAAATGGCGCTTCCAATAAATCTAGTATATTAGTTCTCTCAGAATAATTAACTAAAGTTTCCTTGATCTTGGCTCTTAATTGTATATTATCCCAAATAGCCTCCCAATTACCTGCCCACTCCCTTACATTAGCAGCAATCTTTTTCAAAGTTTCACTTTCACCATTAATTAAATCATCAGTAGGTTCCAATAAATCTTCTTTAGTATTATACATAAACAAATCAACAAAGCCATTTTCTCTTGCAGGATCATCTATCCAATGCTTTCTTACTTCAGTTATATTCTGAACCCTTCTATAACTTTTTAATCCATCTGAACTCTTAACAGGATTAGCAATAACTATTATGTCTGTGGCTTTAAAACTTGTTTTTGGAACACCCAAATCATTTACAACCCTATCATAAACACCATATGAACTATCACCATGAATTGTTCCGGCAACAACATTAGCTAGAGCACCAACCCTCATTGCTTCATAAAGTGCTTTAGCTTCAGTACTTCGGACTTCTCCCACAATCAAACTACTATCGCCCATCCTTAAACTTGTTCTAATTCCTTCATCAGCAGCAACTTCTGTTCCACCAACAGTCAATGCAGATCTCACTTTCATATTTTGTATATTATAACCAAGATTTCTTAACGCCTCACTAGGAAGTTCAATCGTATCCTCAATAGTTAATATCCTATACTTCCTCATAATTTCAACTAAAAAACTTCCTAGTAAACTGGTTTTACCACTACTCCTAGTACCTGCAACAAGTATTGTTCTCGCACCATCTATCATAAAACTCAACAATCCTGCACCAAATGCACTAATCATTTTATTCTGTATAAATAAAGGTAAAGTCCAAGGTTTTTCTCTATGTCTTCTTATTGCAAATGCTAATCCATAAGGATTTAATGGATTAGTTATAGCAGCTACTCTAGCCCTAGCACCAGGAATTTCAAGCTCCATATCCAAAACAGGATTTGCCTCATCTAAAGGCCTAACACTTAATAACCTAAACTTTGTTGCCCATCCTTCTGCATCTTCCTGTGAGGGAACAATATTTGTTACACACTCACCATAATCAGCATGTACTATAAAAATAGGATTTTTTCCAACAGGACTATTAACAGTTATATCTTGAACTTTAGGATCTTTTAATAAAACTTCGATTAATCCAAAGCCTATTGTGGATCTTACCAAAATATGAGCTAATTTTTTAATCCTTCTATAATCAACATCCAATCCCTTATTTTCAGCTAATTCTAACAATAAATCCTTACCAATATTAAAAAAAGTCCTTCTTAATCTTTCTGGCTCTAAAAATTCTTCATCTTTAGGTTTATGCTCTACTAACACAACCCTAGCTAAATCAAGCAAGTTATATTCATCTTCACTAACCTTTAATTCTTGCGGAACAATATGATACAATAGTTTAATGTCATTTTCAATTTTCAAAATACTCACACTCACATCACCCACATTATAGCTGTCAACAAATTCAGCATCTAAAGGAATATTTCTCATTAATCTAGTTAGCATAAAATTTGGGCTAACTACCGTTCTAAAAATCTCATTATACAAACCTCTATTTCCTACCCTATAACCAGCAAGTTCATTTTTAACACTTTTAATTAAATTAGTTTTACCTAAATTTTCTTTAAAATAATTCAAAAAACTTATATACTTTTTCTCTACATATATTTCCTCAGCGATCTTTAATCTTCTTAATCTAACATTCGCTTCCCTTATTACTCTACTTACTTCAACATAAGCTCCAATAGGATCGCTTCTTAATAAATTATAAATTAGATATTGAATTTCTTCAAACTTACTTGTATCAGATTCACTAAATCTAAACAATTTTTTCTGTTTTGTTAAATAAGAATAAAATCTAGCCACCTCATTTAACAATGCGGTTTGTTCTTCATTATAACTAAAATTCCTCTTCTGATTTAATATTATCCTTGAAATCCCTGGAAATTCAGCTAAGTAATCAATAACCTTTACCATCACTATAGGATTATTCTCTATACTAGGGGAATATGCCCAATAATTTGCATCAATCTTAAGAATTTCTCTACTACCTTCTTTCATTATTTCATATTCCTTATCTGCCATTTCACCCCTCGTTAATACTCACTTAAGTATTTAACATAATAAATATAAATCTCTTTGTTATATACCTTTCGAAAATGGCTGAAACCACTTATCAAGATATAAACCAAGTTCTAATAGATATCATTAATAGAATAAGATCATTAGAAAGCAAATATAACATACTAGCAGAAAGATTGTTAATAGTTAATCAAAATATGATCTCCAATTTTAAAAAAAATTACTCAGAAGTTAAATCTATAAATTCAGAAATAAAGGAAATTCAATCGGAAGTGTTTAAATCAAAAGAAACAGCAGCAGATTTAGCAAAAGAAATGCAGTTTTTTGCAACAAAAGAAGATGTAAAGGTTTTAGAAAAGTATATTAACCTATGGGATCCAATGAAATTTATTACAGAAAAAGATTTAGAAAATTTTCTTAATAAAAAATGGAAGGAAAAAAAGAGAACATAGAAGAACTAATGGAAGAGGAAGCTCCTAATCCTGAAAGTACGGAAAGTATAATGTATAAAGGAAATGGAGAAACATCAATGTTCAGTGAAGAAACACCTCTTGAAAGACCTAAAGAAAAAGAATCATTATCCTCTATGCCTATATCAGCCCCTGTAAAAGTAGATTATTCACAAAGTAATATAGATGAAATAGAAGAATTAATAGAATCAGTGGTTGATGAAAAATGGCGTTCTATAATGGAGAATGTTGGTGATATTGGATTATGGAAAGATAAAGTTAGAACAGAAGTTCTATCAATAAAGCAAGAATTATTAAGACTAGAAAATAGACTTGAGAATCTTCAAAAAGCAATCCTGGGTAAAGTAAGAAGCTATGATGAACACATGGTGGAAGTTGGCTCACAAATTAAAGCACTTGAAAAAGTATTTTCTAGGATAGTAGAACCTTTAACTACAAATATCAAAGAGCTAGACAGGTTAACAAAACAATTAAAGAAATAATTATTTTTTACTAGAAAAGCCAACAGCCCTTATTATAAAAAAAGTAATAATAAATATTAATAAAACACCCAACAACTTGGGATGAAAGATTATCCTTCTTAACTCAGTAAATGGTCCTTGATTCTCAGAAGGAAAACCTAAAGCCCCTGGGAATACCCCCCTAAGTCCTAGTAAAAATATAATTATACCTATAATAATAATTGAAGTTAATATCCCTTGATTTTCAGATAAATATTTAGTAACATCAGTTTCTTTAAAGCCAAAAATCATTACTAATATTAACCCAATAAAAATCAAGAAAAACAAAATAAAAAACCATGGCGTAATAGTTATAATTAACTCTCTTAGAGGTTTAACTATCATAAATAAAAATGAAAATATTACAGCTATTAACGCATGTAAACCTTTCTCTTCACTAAACAATTTAATCTTCTCAAATAGCCCATACAAAATCAAAAAGACAAATACTAAAACTAAAACAGGAACAAGGAATGTTAAGATACCTACATCAAGTATAGTAGCCATTTTTAATCTTCTTTACCAAATATAAACTCCTTTAATCCGCCTTCTCCCTTCTCTGTTTCTTCTTCACCACCTAAAAACCCTATTAATGCCACAATTATAAGAACAAAGGCTATAATCCCTTTTGTTTGGGGACTCAAAAAACCACTTGCACCAAAAAAGTCTGATCTAAATATCCATACAACTAATACTATCGCAAAAACTATGGCCCATGCCTTAAAATTCTTGCCAAATTTCATTTCTTTACCGATTATTAACCCCCCTATAAGCAATACAGCCAATATTGCCAGTAAAGCTACAGATATATTAGGTAAAAAATTAGAAATAAAATCTACTATCTTTTGATTTCTAACCAATAACAATCCAAAAACTATCGCAACAACAGCATCTATATTCTTCTTAGCACCAAGTATTTTTGTCGTTTGTAAGATGGCAAATATAACAGCAAAAACTAATACAAAGGGAAGTAAAAAATCAGAAAATAATCTCTCATTCACAACAGAAGATATATCGCCAAAAATATCATTTAAATTAACCACTATTTATCACCCTCTTTTTTCCCGCCATAACCAACAAACCATACTACAAATACAATTATTGCTAAAAATAAAACTGACGATACTACCGGTCCTGAGTTAAAATCATTAGTTGCAAAGTCCCAAAACACCTCTAACCACGAATCTCCAGATTTTGTTTTTATAAAATTCATAAAAATGAGTATAATACCTATAAGTAAAACTACAGTTAAAAATATTCTCCATCCCTTATTCTCTGCAAAAAAACTAAACTCTTTATCTCCATGAAATGAACCAACTAATAGCATAAAACTCAAAATAACTATTAACAATAATGTTATTACAGGTAATGCATCTTTTAAAACATTAACTATATTTGTAGCTGCAACAACAAATAATCCAAATACAAATGCCACTAAAGCATTTACATTCTTCTTTCCTCCTTCTTCCTCTTTTCCTAGTATTTTCGTTTTTTCTAAAATAGCATAAACTAATGTAAATACAAGAATGAAAGGCAATATAATATCGAAAAATCCAAAGGTTTGTAAAAAATCAATAGCAGCTTGTAATGGTGAAACCATAAATAAAACATATTTTATATACTATATAAATATTACTGGCTATCCATTGTTGCGTTGTTGGGACTTTTAAGGGAAGATATCCTAAAAGAAGAAACCGAACATTTAAATAAGATTAGGCCATTAGTGCATTGTTAAGTAAGCGGGAGTCATTCTAACTAAAAAAATTAGTTCTTCTTTTTCTTTCGCTTTCTTAGTTTATTCCAATATGGGCTTTTGCATTTTGGACAAACAGCACTTCATCTTCATAGATCGGCTTAATCTTTTTTTGTATATTCTTAATTTCTACAGTATTAAAAGCAATTATATCTAAACCATTTTTATTAATACAAAAATAGAATCCACTTTTTTCATCGTCATTTAAAAAATTCAATACTTTACTAATCACATACATGTTCAAAAGTACATCTTCAAGCTTATTTTTCAATTCCATAAGAATATTAATTTAAACTTCCTTCTCTTCATAAGAAGGAATTGCAGTTTTAGAAATAATCATAATATTACCAATAGCCTTAACTAACTGATGCGGCACAATAACACCTTTAACACCACCTAAAATCTGATGTAAACTTGAATTCTTAGTAGCCCTTATCCTCCATCCAAAGACCTTATTAGCAGTTATAATGGTTTCTTCAACATCGCCAAAATAATCTCCCTGATCTGTAAATACCTTCATGTCATAAACATCAGTAATCTTCCTTAAGTTCAAAGTCATAACCATCCACACAATTTTTAAATATTTAAGCTTTATCATTATACAATGTCTAAATATAAAAATCTCTATGTTTTAGGTACTTCGCATATATCAAAAGAATCAGTAAAGCATGTTAAAAAGACCGTAAAAACCCTAAAACCATCCATAATAGCTCTAGAACTAGATCAATCAAGGTATAATGCACTAATATCAAAAAAGAAACTTAGTAAAATCAATTTATTAAAAACATTAGGAATTAGAGGATTTCTACTTAATTTTATTGGAGTTTTTATTGAAAAATTACTAGCTAAAAAAACCGGCATTCCTCCAGGCACAGAAATGAAAACAGCTATAAAACTGGCAAAAAAACATAATATAAAAGTAGTATTAATAGATCAACCTATTCAAATAACACTAAAAAAGTTAATAACCCAAATAACAAGAAAAGAAAAACTAAAATTCATCAAAGAATTAATTTTATCTTTATTTATGAGCAAAAAACATATAGAATTTGACATAAATAAAGTCCCTTCTCAAAAAATAATAACAAAACTAATTAAAGAAACTAAATTAAAATTTCCTACAGTTTATAAAATAGTAGTAGAAGAAAGAAATATTTATATGGCAAAAATTTTAAATAAATTAATAACATACTATCCAGATAAAGCTATTTTAGCAATAGTTGGTGCGGGTCACGAAAAAGATATAATAGGTGAATTAAAATCGATGAATTAAAAATAATCATAATTGCTTCTGTAACCCTTGGTGTAGTATTTGGATTCAATGACCTATTACCTTCATTTAACTTACTTTATTATCTTATAAATCTAATTAAATTCAGCATATTATCTTTTATAGCTCTTCTCATCCATAATTGGATACAAAAATACTATGCAGATAAAGTTGGTGCAACAACAGAATTAACATTCTGGGCTTCTAAAAGAAAATTAAAATTTACTAAAAAAAATATTTTTATTCCAACTGGAGCTTTAATTCCTATATTAGTTGCAATAATCTCCAATGGTCAATTATTTTTTGCAGCCGTAACATCAACAATAATTTTAGTAAAACCAGCTTATAGAATTGGAAGAAAATTTGTTAAATTAACAGAATTCGAACATGCTAAAATTGCTGCATTAGCTCCATTTATGCATATTTTAATAGCTATAGTGTTAAGTTTTTTAGATATTCAAATAATAAAGGATTTTGTATTTGTAAATACATTAATGGCAGTTTCATACATGCTACCTTTACCAGGTTTACTAGGATCTACAATTTTCTTTAGTTCTAAACCATTATACGTTTTCTCAGCAGCATTTATATTAGTAGCATCATTATTATTAAAAATATGAACACCCCTGTATACAACAATTGCAGCAATAGTAATCGCGTTAATTTTATTATTTACTTATTTATGGCAATTTTATAAAAAATAGAAATTAATATAAATATAATTAAAATTCTGAACAACACCATCAATAAAATGCCAATATCCAAAAGGAATGTTTCCAGATGAATATTTGATGCTATTGAAATCAGATAGAAATACCTAAAGAAGAAATAGTTTGCTACACCACTAGTTAAAGACTAGTGGAAATCAATGGTATTATAAATAATGAGCCCGCTGAGATTTGAACTCAGGACCTTTGTCGTGTTTTTATCAAACATCTCGATATCTGCACTGGTTATCAGTTCCACCTAAACATAAGTCTATCGAGTGCGCTAACCAGGCTACGCCACGGGCTCATATTAAAAAAGTCCTTTCGATGTTTTATAAAAGTTACTTACCACTATAATTGATCCAATATCCATTTTTACAAGTTAATTCAATCATCACCAATGTGCACTCTTATAAGATAAACGAAAGCTACATTTAATCTTCTAAGTAAGGTTACACTACTTCTTTATCAGGCAAACTTAATTCTATGTCAGAGTTATCAAATATAATAAATATACTAAAAGAAAGGATCTTTAAATGTTAATGCCAGCAGTTGTCACTTAA
>CAZPBI010000041.1:8682-9843 GCA_964584825.1 Candidatus Woesearchaeota archaeon | reverse complement strand
CTTGATAGAAAAATCAAGATGATTAGCTATTATCTATTAGGGTTGCACCAGAGCTACATAACACAAGTTTTAAATACAAGCCAATTAATCATATTATCTAAAGATGGAAGAAACAATTATGGTATCGAAAAGTGAATATGATCGTTTGAAGAGGCTAGAGAAATTGGACTTTGATTTAATTAGACAATTCGCTAGCAGCTTAGAAGATCTAAAACAAGGCAGATTCAAGAAACTTGCCTAACTATATCCTCCGCTATTTTTCTATATTTATCTAATTGTGATTTTATATGATTTATAGTCTCTTGCTGATCTTTTTTTCCGCTTGTAGCTACTAATAAGACCAATTTTAAATCTTCATATATCAAATAATAAACTCTCTTTTCCTTTATTCTCTTCTCTCTGAGAAAAGGATAACTCAATTTATCACCAACAAAGGGATTTTCAGCCAATTTATGGGGTAATTTCTCAGCTGCTTCTCTATCAGTCTTATCCCATTTCTCAAGTTCTACCAAATAAGTATCCGTACCTATAACATTAAACATTAAATCAACAAAAATATTTTAAGTTAATAAATCTTTCATAAAATTGGGAGTGGGGACTCTTACCGATAAAAAGCCTAAAGACTAGACAACTTAGTACTGGTCGGGTCGCGGCGATCTATCTTTTTTATTCCACGCCTCATTATACCAATATAATATTCATAAATCTCTAAGTAACTAGATTGCATATTTCTTTTTGAAGTAATGTGAAATATTTATGTGTATCCTCATTGGAGAGATATTTTATTATAGCGAGAAGGGAATTATGGGAAATTCTCTTGTTTTCTGCTGACGTTAAGATAATCAGATTATTGGGCCCAATTTCTGGGAAATATTTTTTTAAAAAATTAAAGTTGAATCTTTTAAAGTTTTCTAGAATAATATTGTTGTTTTTATAGGTTAGGATCATGGAACTAAAAGCACCTTGCCTAATTCCGTAATCTCTTGCACTATAGGGATGTTCAAGCTTTTCTTTGTTGTAGTTTCTTAATAATAAAGCATAGCATTTGTAGCCATCTTTGAATATTCTTGAATTATCCAGTGATTTAATTTTTTTTATAGGAGTAATTGTTTTATAAATTTCATTAAAAATATATTTACCTTTTTTGGAAAAGAAAATTCC
>CAZPBI010000041.1:0-8672 GCA_964584825.1 Candidatus Woesearchaeota archaeon | reverse complement strand
TGGATAGTATTGTTCTGATACTTCCTTCGCCTATGTATAATTCTTTAGCTAGTAAGTTTCTTGATTTCTTTTCGTTTAAATTTAGGATAAGTCTTAGGATATCGAGATCATTGAATTTTGGGACGTTTCTTTTCATTTGAATAAATCAATTTTATATCTATTTATATATCTATCTAGATATTACGATATAACTATCTTATGATCCAAACATTTTTAAAGAAATAATATTCCGTATTGGATACAGTATCCAATAAACTAATGGAGGTTGTTAAATATGGCTTTTAATAGGTTAGTAAGAAAAACTTTTGCTATAATAACAGTATTTCTAATACTAGTTACTAGTCAAACTGTTATTGCAGCTACAAAATATCCGTTCAGTCCAGATGACCTAGAGATAGTTAAGGCCCAGGATTGGATGAGACGTGTTCAACGAGGTGATGGTGCAATTGGGAGTTATAGTATTTCTGCTTGGGCAACAATGAGCATTGCAGCGCTGCGTCAGGACCCTCATACATGGAAAAAACCAAATGGGTTTTCTATTGTTGAGCATCTTAGAAATAATGTAGTTAGACTTAATGATCCAACAAGTAGTGCAACAGATTATGAGAGGAATTTACTCGCAATAACAGCATCTCATGAGGACCCTACGAACTTTGGTGGGATAGATTTTATAAAAAAAGTGAAGGGATTTTTTGATGGAGAACAAATTGGAAATAGGGCATTTCTGAATGATGACTTCTTTGGTATTATATCTTTAATATCAGCAGGCGAAGACCAAAATTCAGAAATAATCCAAGCTAGTAGAAATTATATATTGAATAACAGAAATGCTGATGGTGGTTGGTCTTATTCAGTAGGTGTTCCTAGTGATGTAGATGATACTGCAGCAGCTATTATGGCGCTAGCTGCGATAGGATATCCACAAGATCAAGAAGTGATTGATTCAGCTGTACAATTCTTAAAGTCAAGACAGAATTCTGATGGAGGTTTTCCTTTCTTTAGTGGTGATTCTAGTGCTGCTTCAACAGCATGGGCAATTCAAGCGATAGTTGCTTCTGGCGATAATCCTATAAGTGAATTTTGGAAGACAGAATTGGGGTTTGATCCGGTAGATGGTTTGCTTAGTTTGCAAAGCAGTAATGGTTCTTTTCAGTGTTTCCTTGACTCAATTGAAGCTATTTCTATGTCAACAAGTTATTCTGTAACTGCTCTCTTGGGGGAGCCATATCCAGTAATATCTACTTTTTAAATAAAAACTTATTTTCTTTTTATTTTTTATATTGAATTCTAAAGGTTTAATACCGCGTATTAGAAAACCTGTTCGGGATTTGATGAATTAATTTTTCTCTTTATTTTTTTATTAAAAGTCCAGTTAATATTACAATACAAATAATACATAAATCTATATAAAGATTGACTTTCTTTAGCCTTATAATAAGAAAGACGTTACGCTAAATCCAAAATTCTATCATCTAAATTTTTATTTATTTCTGTTTTTATTGTAGAATCTATAATCCTACCTTTTTCATAAATTCTTATATCTCCAGTTTTTCCGCTCATTGTAAATATAATGGTTTCTGGCATAAGATAAGAAGCATATAAAGCATTAATATGTCTAGTATTTATCTCGTGGGCGAAACCAAAAGTTTCCCATTCATTATCTGAAATTTCACGACCTAAAGCTTTGGCTGTTTGATCTGGTTCGATATTATTTAGAAGTCTTGCACCTATCCTATAGAGAGTATAATCCTTTCCTATTATTATTGCACCATCTATATGGGCTAATTGTCTCATAAACAATTCTGATAAATCACCATTTAAAGCAGAGTCTATTAGATAATGCTTGGTTCCATTAATAGTATTAGATAAATGTATATTATTCTCTTTATCGAAACCTGTTACTATAAGGTATCCTGGTCTAATGTTATCAGAGTCTTTCAATTTCTTATTTATGGGTTTATTGTAATATTTTTCTCTTATAGTGTATAACCCCTTTTTAATATGGTTATTTAATTCTTGTAAATTTTTATAGGACATAAGTAAAATTTATATACTACTTATATTAAAATATTTCTATATAAAAATTTGTATAAACGGATATAACTTAAAATATAATTCCATATTTACAAAAAAATGAATTTGACTAATACAGACTTTAGGTTTTTATTAGAATTAGATAATGGATGTAGAGAACAAATCTCTAGTATATCAAGGAATATAAAGTTGAGTCAACAGTTAGCAAGCTATAAGATTAAAAATTATTTGGATGGGGGACTTATATTATCTTTTAATTCCTTTATAGACTATGTAAGATTCGGATATTTAAATTTTAGAGTTTATTTTAAGATTAATTATTTAAGTATGGAAAGATTTAATAGTTTATTAAAAGTATTGCAGGAGTATCCTTCTATAATTGAAGTAATAGAATGTGGTGGGAAATATGATTTAATTGCCATATTTGCAGCATTAAATCCATCTGAATTCAATAAAAAATTAAAAGAATTAATAGCTAAAAATCCAGCTCAATTAAAAAATTATATAATATTAACTGTCGTAGTAACACATTATTATGAAAGGGCATATTTAACACAAACGAGTAAAACTACGATAAATCTTTTTAGAGATCCTAGTGGATTAGATATTATTATAGGTGGCGATAGAGGTTTTTTTGCTATTAATAAAAGAGATAAATTAATATTGGAATTTATTCAATCAGATGCTAGATTAACAAATGCTTATATAGGAAAAAAGATAAGATTAGATCCAAAAACCGTTAAACTAAGAATTAAAAACCTCCAAGAAAGAGAGGTAATAAGGGCTTTTAGACCTATCTTCAATGTGCAAACTATAGGATTTATTGTGAATAAAATATTATTAAAATACCATAATTTATCTGTTGAAAAGGAACAGGAATTACTAACTTTTTGTAGATTTAATCCTAATATTGTTGAACTTATTAAAGTATTTGGAGAATGGGATTTAGAATTGACTGTTGAAACAAGGACTAGGGAAGAATTTCAAAAGGTGTATATTTCTATTAGAGAAAAATTCGAGGATATTATATCTGATTTTGAGAGTTTCCCTATTTTTAAAACACATAAAAAGGAATTTTTACCTATGACTATGTTTAAAGTAGATGATAGCTAATTTATCTTTCTATTAAATCCATTTTAAGATCAAGTTCCTTACTATTATTAATATTATTAATTATTCTTCCATATCTATCTATCCCATTAAAGCTTCTTTTTAATACATAAATTGTATAAAGATAAAAAAACAAAATAAATTATAGAGATAGTAAACAGAAAATTATAATGATTTAATTAATACTTATGAAAAAGTAATGAATGTGAAAAAAAAGAAGGAAGAACTAAAAAGGGATTAGCCAGAACAAAAGCAAAGCTAGGTAGACCTACGGCCAATATAAATGAAAAGAAAATATTGAATATGTATAAGGAATATGGTTCTATCAATAAAGTAGCTAAACTGTCTAAATGGAGTTATGGAAAGGTTTATGAGATTATAACATCTGAAAAAAAGTTTAAGAAAAGTTTTTTATAGTAGTAGTAATATATCTAAATATGACAACATTTAAATAACTATCATTCTAAAATAGTAACGCTATTTTAATGATCTATAAATACTAAAAATGGTAAGCAAAAATAAATATGAAAGAGAGGTATTCACTATGAATAAAAAAGAGGTTGCTGATAATAGTTCTAAGTATATTTGTGTGCATTGTGATGGAAAATTGACAGAACAAAAAGATTTAGTGTTAGTAGGTGGTAAAGTATTTACAAAGAAAGTTATGATATGTGAAGAATGTGGTAGAATATACTCTGACCTTTTTGAATTACAAAAATTAGAGAATCTATTAAAACCATCTTTTTTTAGAAAGAATTAAAAATTTATTTAAGAAACAAATAGAAGGATATAATAAAAATAAGGAGGAAAAAATATGAAAAAAGTAAAATATATAGGTTTGGCATTAGTTCTTATAGCTAGTTTAACTATTGTAGGAGCACAACCAAAATTAATAGCAGCAACAGTAGTGCCTAGTGGGAATGTAGTATTTATCCCAGAAACAGCAATAGAACTAACACCAGGTGTTTTTAGTTTAGGAACAGCATTAGATACAAACGGAAGAATTGTAGAAGGATTTTTGATAACTAAAGAATACGCAAATAATCGCCCAATAATTGAGAATAGCCATCTCACAGGTGGGAGTTGCTTTGCTGTATTATCAAAGGGAGCAAGATGGAAAACAACAGAAGATTACATAATAGCCAGTGATATAGATTCAGCATTAACATCTGCAAGTTTAGATGCATGGGATTCTGAAGTATTGTTTAATATCTTCGGAAATGAAATTAGTGGCATAGTGGATGGTGCAGATTCAATAAGCCCAGATGGAAAAAATGAGGTTATGTTCAATAATCTAGGAGCAAGTAGTACAGTAGCGTATACAATCATTTGGGGAATTTTCTCTGGTCCTCCAGACCAGCGAGAAATAGTAGAATGGGATGCAGTGTTTAATTCAGCGTATCCTTGGAGTTTAACAGGTGAAGCAGGAATGATGGATTATATGAATGTAGCAGTACATGAGTTCGGTCACTCTACAGGATTGGGTCATCCAAGAGATACTTGTGTTGATGAATCTATGTACAGGTTTGTAAGCTTTGGAGAGACTAAGAAAAGAACATTAAATACAGGAGATATAAATGGGGTAAACAAGGTTTACTCCTAATTTTATATTTATTCTATAAATTGCATTAAGAAATAAATAAAAAGGACTTTGTCAGAAACTATGGAGATTTTAACTAAAAATAATGAACTTATAGCAAAAAAATTCAAGAAGAAAATTTTGATAATCTCTCAGTGGCTTAAGATAATAGTATCACCAGAATTTGACACTACAGTTCATATCCCTTTAATTTGACAAAGCCAGAGACAGAAAAAAATTTAAATAGTAATAACAAATAAAATTAATTATGATAAGCCAAATTAAAACCGTGATATTATTAGGAGCATTAACAGGTATATTATTATTTATAGGAAGCTTTTTTGGTCAAGGCGGATTGACAATAGCTTTAGTTTTTTCTGTTTTAATGAATTTTGGAGCTTATTTTTTTGCTGATAAAATTATTTTAATGATGTATAAGGCAAAAGAGGTCAGTAAGAATGAACATAAAGAATTACATGAAATTGTAGAGGAAATTGCTAAAAAAATGGAGATTCCCAAACCTAGAATCTTTTTGATTCCAAGTGAGCATTTAAATGCTTTTGCCACAGGCAGAAGCCCTAAAAATGGCGTTGTTGCATTTACTAAGGGCATAATAAACAAATTATCCAATAATGAATTAAGGGGTGTTGCGGCACATGAATTAGCACATATTAAGAATAGGGATATTTTAATAACTACAATAGCAGCTACAATAGCTGGTGTAATTTCATATGCGGCATCGATGGCAAGATTTGCTGCTATTTTTGGTTCTAATAAGGATAGAAATAGTGGGAATTTATTTGCACTTATCGCTTTATCATTAATAGCTCCAATAGCTGCGTTAATATTACAATTAGCTATTTCTAGAGCAAGGGAGTATTTAGCAGATGAAAGGGGTGCAAGGACTATTAAAGATTCTGAAGCATTAGCAAGGGCATTAGAAAAGATACATAGTGCAGCAAGAAGTCATCCTTTAACTTTTGGCAGCCCTGCAACAAGCTCTTTATTTATTATAAATCCATTTAGCGGTTCTAATCTATTAAATTTATTTTCAACTCATCCGCCGCTTGAGGAAAGAATAGAAAGATTGAGAACTTTAAGGATTTAAAGATAAATTTTATAAATATTTAATTTGTAAGATTTCTTATGAAAGAAGAAATTCATGATGTTATAATAATAGGAGGTGGAATAGCTGCGCATACAGCTGCTTTATATACAGCTAGAGCTAATTTAAAACCAATTGTTATTTGTGGTATCGAACCTGATCAATTGAGTTTGACTACTACTGTAGAAAATTATCCCGGCTTTGCTGAAGGAATTTTAGGACCAAACTTGATTGAAAATTGTAGAAAACAAGCTGAAAAATTTGGCGCTAAATACACTGAAGAAAAAGCTGATTATTTTAATAAGAAGGAAGATTATTACGAAATAAAAGTTAATAGTAAAAAGTATATCACGAGGAGTATTATAATTTGTACAGGGGCTAGTGCTTTAACTTTAAAAATACTGGGTGAAGATAAATATTTTGGACGCGGAATTTCAACATGCAGTGTATGTGATTCTGCGTTATTCAGAAATAAAGATGTTGTTGTTATAGGCGGTGGAGATTCTGCTATGGAAGATTCTTTAGCTTTATATAAATTTGCAGATAAAATTACAATAATTCATAGAAGAGATAAATTTAGAGCAAGTAAGATTATGCAAGATAGAGTGTTTAAATTAAAAGATAAAATAAGCATAAAGTGGAATTCTATTGTTACAGAGGTTTTTGGTGACGGAAAATTTGTTACAGGCGTTAAAATTAAAGATTTTATAACAAATAGGGAAGATATAATAAAATGTCAAGGTGTATTTTTGGCTATAGGACATAAACCGAATACTGAAATTTTTAAAAACTTAATTGAATTAGATGAACAAGGATATATAAAAACAGATAAAAGAGTTAGAACAAACTTGCCAGGTGTTTTTGCTGCTGGCGATGTTCAAGATTCAGTATATAAACAAGCTGTAACCTCTGCAGGATCTGGTTGTAAAGCGGCAATCGAAGCTGAAAGGTATGTTGAACATTTAAAAGCAACAGGAAAATATGAAAATTAAATTTTGTCCTATGTGCAAATCTACTGATATTAGTGTTGATGCAAAATTAGAAATGACTTATAATTTTTGTAGGCATTGTGGATTTAGGAGTACTGGTGATTTTCCTGAGAAGATTATTAAAAAAATAAAAAAACAAAATTAATTTAAATTACAATGTAAAAATCAAATGATGAATTCTATATCTTTTAAACCTTTAAACCCAAAATCCTTAGTTACAAGAATTAATTTATTTTTCATTGTAATAGTATACAGCATAGCACCAATAAAACTAAAATCTTTAACTTCTTTTTTTCTTTTAAATAAGAATTCCATGGCATTTTCTATATCTCCTTTTGAATAGTCAACCATTTCAAAATTTGTTTCTTTGAACTTTTTATTGTCCAAATTTGTTTTAATACAAAAATAATAAACTTCTCCATAAACAAGACTTATGGTAATAACCGGAAACTTTTTATATTTTTCTACAACAACAGTGTTTCCTTTAAGAATTTCAATAATGGCTGAACTATCAAAAAGAAATATATTATTCACCCCAAAGTTCTTTTTTCACCTTTTTTAAAATTTTATCTGTTTGTAATTTTTTTAATTTTTCTTTAAATAAGCCTGCAACATCATTTACTGTAGAAACATTTTCCGGAATAACAAGAACTTTTACATGGTCCTTTGGCTTTAGTTCTGATTTTTTGGGTAATACAATAACATTCGAATTCCCCTGTTTGATAACTTTGGTTTCGAATATCATATGTATTACGTGTATTACAATATTTATAAACTTTTTGTAAAGCCAAAGATTTATATAAAAATAATTTAGATTTATTTAATGAGGTGACAATTAATGGATTTTTATGATGAATTTGGTCCGGAAAGAGTCATTGAATTGTATAACCCAAAAACAGGGATGCGGGGTTTTTTAATAATTGATAATAAAAGCTTAGGTCCAGGTAAAGGTGGAATAAGGATGACTCCTACTGTTTCTAAGGAAGAGGTTTTTAGATTAGCTAGAACTATGACATGGAAGAATTCATTAGCTAATTTACCATTTGGAGGGGCTAAATCAGCTATTATTGCAGATCCTAGAACATTTGATATGAAAAAGAAAAAACAAATTGTTGAAGCATTTGCAGAGGCATTAAAGTTTGTTTCTCCTAATGAATATATTGCCGCTCCTGATATTAATATGGGAGAAAAAGAAATGGAATGGTATTATAAGAAAAATGGAAGTAAAAAGAGTGTTACTGGAAAACCAAAGAAATATGGAGGATTGCCACATGAATTAGGAAGCACTGGCTTCGGAGTTTATCATGCTACTTTAATAGGAACAAAATATGCTAAATTAGATCTTAATAAAAAAACTGTTGCTATTGAAGGTTTTGGAAATGTTGGTTTGTTTGCTGCTAAATATTTAAGTCATCATTGTAAGATAGTTGCTGTTTCTGATTCAAGAGGTTTAATTTATAATAAGGAAGGTTTAGATTTTAATAAATTAGCCCAAGTAAAGGAAAGTGAAGGGAGCGTTACTGCTTATAAACCAGGACAATTAATGCCAGATAATAATATATTAGATATTAAGGCAGATATCTTGATTACTGCTGCTATACCTGATTTAATTAAAGAAGGAGATATAGATAGACTAAATTTTAAGATGATTGTAGAGGGGAGTAATATACCTATGACACCAAATGTTGAAACTTTATTACATAAAAAAGGTATTTTGGTTATACCAGATTTTGTTGCAAATGCCGGTGGTGTAATTAGTAGTTATGTTGAATATATCGGTAAAAAAAAAAAAAAAATGTTTCATATGGTCGAAAATAAGATAAATGAGAATAGTAGGAGAGTTTTAGATTTAGCT
>CAZPBI010000040.1:6697-10067 GCA_964584825.1 Candidatus Woesearchaeota archaeon | reverse complement strand
TTAAAATTCCACTTGTGGTGGTTTTTCAGAACCTTCTATACTTTGGAAGAATTCTTTTTCTTGATAATTAAGGAAACTTGCTACCCATTTACTTGGAATTTTTTTAATTTTAATATTAAATTGTTTTACAGCTTCGTTGTATCTCCCTCTTTCAGTTGCTATCCTATTTTCTGTTCCTTCTAATTGGGATTGTAATGCTAAAAAGTTTTCAGTAGCTTTAAGGTCTGGGTAAGCTTCAACAATGATATTTATACCTCTTAATACAGAATTCATTTCAGCATCAATTTGATTTAATTTAGTGGGGTTTAAATTTCCAGTAGATACTTCTTCTTTTATTTTAGTGGCCTTGGTTCTTAATTCTGCTATCTTAGTTTGGGTTTCTGCTTCAAAATTTCTAGCGCCCTTAACAGTTTCTATTAAATTAGGAATAAGATCTGCTCTTCTTTGATATTGATTTTCTACTTGAGCCCATTTTTCTTCTACTGTTTCATTTAGATTAATTAAACTATTATAAGTGCCTATAAACCAAAATACTACAAGAAGAATAAGCATCGCTATGCCAATTAGTATTTTGGTATTATTTTTCATGCTACTATTAATTTAAATTATTTGTTTTTAAATGTTTTTATTGAATTTTTACAATCTCATCTCATTAAGTTTTTCTCCAAGGATATATAGGATTTCTATAAGTTTTTTAATATTTTCTTCTATGTTTTTATTAGAATAGTTTGGCATATCAATCTTATACTTTTTTGAAATTAAACTTAAAATTTCATCTAATGATTGCGAGATTTTTTCATTTTTTAGGAAAAGTAATCCGTATAATATCGGAAGAATAGTAGGAATTGCAGTATGAAAAATCATTTTTAATTGCTTTTTTGATTTAGCTTCTAGGTAATTTTGCCTTAAATTTATTAATTTAGATCTAAATTCAAATTCTAATTGTCTTCTTACGTGTTCATTATCAAATTTTAAATTTTGAAAAATGTTTTTTCCATATAGGATATTATGATTTAACTTCATATAAAGGAATTCTAATGGGAAAACATCTATACCATCTTTTATTTCTTCCAATGTTAATAATAGGGGGGATTTTTTTGTTTTTTTAGAATATTCATTTATTGAAGGTTTTATAGTTTTTAATATAGTAGAGTCTAATTTATTGAGAATTATTAAATGTTGGTTATCTTTTCCGTATTCTGCAATTGTAATTAAATTTGATTTTAAACTATCCTTTAAATCCTGAATTAATTTTTTTATTGTCATCTTTAGAATCTTCCTCCAAAACCTCCGCCACCAGAAACTCCGCCACCAAAACCTCCGCCAAAATGCCCGAAAGAAGACCTAGATCCAAAACCAGAAGAACCAAAACCTCCAGATCTATTATTCCATTTTGGTTTAGGCAAAATTATGGGATATAATATATAGTTTCTTTTTCTAATAAATATGCTTGAAATTATAATTATAAAAAATAAAATATAAACCCAGGTTAGATAATTTTGTTTTGTATTATAACTGTTTGATTTGTATTGGGATAAGACTTCTTCTTGTCCTTGAAGAATCTTTTGAATTACTAATAAGGATTCATAAATTCCTTTTCCAAATTCTCCTTTTTTAAAATAAGGTTCAAGAATTCTTGTCCCAAGAGTTACTTTTGAACTATCTGGAATTAAACCTTCAAGACCATAACCAACTTCTACTCTGTATTCTCTTTCTTGTAATGCTATTAGCATTAATAAGCCATTGTCTTTGTCTTTTTTTCCTATACCAGATTGTTCAAATAATTCTAGGGCATACTGTTCTTTTGGAATACCTTCTAAAGATTTTATTGTAACTATTGCTATTTCTACTGTTGTTTCTTGTTCTATTTGTTTTATTAGTCCTGTAATGGATTTTTCGTCTTCTTGAGAAATAATATTTGCTTGATCTGTTATATAACTAGTTAGTTTTGGATATGCGATAGAAGTTACAAATGGTATAATACATAAAATTATGAAAATTATTTTCTTCATCGAAATAAATAAGCTATTACTATTAAAAAAGCTTTTTAATAAAAACCTTATTCTGAAATCTAACAAAAATACTGTTAAGAGTGAATGACGGGCTATAATGTGTAGTAATAAAATAGAAAAGCTATATAAATGATAATTTATACAAGAATTGGATGAATAAGTATATTTTTTTAGGTTTGGGGATAATGGCTTTTATAATTTATCTTAAATTGAGGTTATTCTCTAGAAGATCTAGGGATTATGATAGATTGTATCATGAAATATTAACTTCAGATAAATATAAGGTAAAAGGGCAATATGATTAAATATGGGTGTTAGTACAGAGCATTTTAAACTAGTTGCTATGACAATTGTTATAGCTGTATTAAGTGCTCTTTTCATAGGTTTATTAGTAGATGCAATATATCCTACACCCAAATATGAAGATTATTGTAATAAGTTTTATCCAGAGCAGAGGCCTTTAGTAACAGGAACTATTTGTAATTATACTCAAAGTGTAGGAGAAAAGGAGTGTTATAAAGAGGGCGGAACTCCTAGATATGATTATACTGCAGAAGGTTGTCAGGTATTTAAAGAATGCGACTTTTGTAATAAAGAATTTGAGGAAGATAACAAGGTATATAATAGAAATTTGTTTTTTATTGTTTCACCCTTGGGGTTAATTATGATAATCTTCGGTGTTTATTATGCAGTAGGATTTATAGGAAGTGGCTTTATGTTTGGCGGTATTCTCTCTGTTGCTTATGGGACTATAAGATATTTTTCAGATATGAGTAAGATAATGAGAGTTGCTGTTATTTTTATAGAATTGGTAATTGTTGTATGGCTTGGATTGAAAAAGTTAAGGAAATGAAAACTTTTAGTGAAAGATGGGATAAGGAAGAAAGGATGAATGAAGAAGTTGTAGCCGGCTATAATTCAAGTTTATTTTCAAAAAAGGTATATAAAAAATGGTGGTTTTGGGTTTTAGTAGTTTTATTTGTTTTGTTGATGTATAAAATATATGGATAAATTTATATATAATCATACTAATTAAATTTTATTTTTAAAAAATAGGAGGTGGGTTATAATGGGGACTGTTGTATGTCGATGTGGAATTAAAAGAGAATCTGGATATTTATATTTTCTGAATAAAAATGGTGATGCTGCTAGAGTTCCTATGGCTAGAAAAGGTCATAAATCAAGCAAGAAACAGGAGCTATTACATAAATGTGGTGTTAAAAGAAAAAATGGCTATTTATATTATATAGATAAGAAAGGAAATGTAGTTGAGACAAAAATGGCAAGAGGCAAGAAATCGAAGAAAAAATAAATGGAGGCTCATCTGAAAAAGATAGACTAAAACAACAAATAGAACA
>CAZPBI010000040.1:0-6687 GCA_964584825.1 Candidatus Woesearchaeota archaeon | reverse complement strand
CAAACTGATTATGAAATTGATGAGCTGGTTTATGATTTATATGGAATTATAGATAAAGAGAAGAAACAGCTAAACATTTCAATGAGAAATTATACCATCAAATGAGTAAGATAGAAACAATATTCTCTGTCATAAAGCGCAGATATGGCCTAGTATTAAGAGCCAAGAATGATCTAACACAAAGAAGGGAACTTCATCAGAAAGTACTTACTTATAATCTGGATAGATTATGTAAGATAATAAAAAGTGTTATCTTAGGATGTCATACAAGGGAAGGAGAATTCACTTATAAAACTAGTGCGAAATAATTTCAGGGCTCTACAAAATCCGATCTGGCACCGATAAATTTAAAAACTAGAATTTGAGAAAATAACATACCGTTTGTACTACGTAAAGTAGGAGGTCTAATGGATAAAAATCAAGTATTACAAGCATTAAGATTAGTTAAAGAACATTCTAAAAAAAGGAATTTTACTCAATCTGTTGATTTAATTATTAATTTAAAAGGACTAGATTTAAAGAAATCAGAAGAAAATATTAATACATTTATAGTTTTACCTAAACCAAGAGGAAAAGATAGCAAGATAGGGGCTTTAATAGGAAATGAATTACAAACAAAAGCTAAAGAAACATGTGATTTAGTCATTCATAGAGAAGATTTTAGTAATTATGGAGCTAATCCTAAGCAAGTAAAACATTTAGCTAAGAAAATTGATTTTTTTATTGCCCAAGCTAACTTAATGACAGATGTTGCTAAATCATTTGGTAAAGTTTTAGGACCAATAGGTAAAATGCCCAATCCTAAATCCGGAGCAGTTATTTCACCTGTAACCCCTAGTTTGAAACCTATTGTCGATAAATTAAAGAATACAGTAAAATTACAAACAAAAAATGAAATGGTTGTTAAGTGTTCTATAGGTACTGAGAAGATGCAAGATGAAGATTTGTTTGAAAATATGATGACTGCTTATAATCATATTTTTCATATGCTACATGAGGATAAGACTAAAATTGGTAATGTTATATTAAAATTAACAATGGGTAGACCATTTATTATTGGAACTAAATATGCAGAAGAAGCATTAAAAAAGCCAGAAATGAAAAAAATTAAGAAAGATAAAAAATGAAAATACAGGCACGTGTAAGTGAATATAAGAGAAAGGAAGTGGAAGAAATATGTAGATTGATTGATGGGTATAAGGTAATGGGTATAGTTAACTTGGAAAAACTTCCGGCATTTAATTATATGAAGATAAAATATGGTTTAAGAGACAAAGTTAAGATAAAGTATACTAAGAAAAGATTAATAAGTATAGCTTTTGATATTAAAAAGGATGAGAGATTAAGTAAATTAAAAAATCGATTAATGGGAATTCCTGCTTTGATATTTACTAATGAGGAGCCCTTTAAGTTAGCCCAAATTTTAAAGAAAAGCCAAAGCAATGCTCCTGCTAAATCCGGGGATATTGTACCTAAAGATATAATAATTTCGGCAGGACCAACTGAATTTACTCCTGGTCCTATTATAGGAGAACTAGGATCTTTTGGCATTAAGACTAGAGTAGAAGGTGGTAAAATTAGTATTATTAGTGATAAATTATTAGTAAAGGCTGGAGAAAAGATAAATGAGAAAAATGCAAGTTTAATGTCTAAATTAAAGATGGAACCTATGAAAATAGGCTTAAATTTAGTCTTAACTTATGAAAATGGGGAGGTTTATGAAGGGAGTGTACTTAATATTAATCTTGAGGATTATGAAAATAACATAAGAATAGCTGCAATGGAGAGTTTTAATTTAGCTTTACAAATTTCGTATCTAACTAAGGAAACAATAGGATTTTTAATTAGTAAGGCTGCAAGAGAAGGGGATTATCTAGCTGAAAAGATAAAGTTTTCAGATATAGAAGAGCAATTTAAGCATAAAACTAGTATTTCAGAAGAAAAGAAGGATGTAGAGAAAGAAATAAAAAAAAGAATAGATATAGTATCTGGAATTAGTAATATTGATGATGAAATGATCAAGAAGGCACAGGATACATTAAAAGAGTTAACTACAAAAAAAATAAAGGGTGAAATATAATATTTAGAGGAGGACAAGATGGAACTAATATACACTGCAATGCTGTTACATAAAGCTAGTAAGCCTATTAATGAGGAGAATGTAAAGAAAGTTTTACATTCTATAGGTATAAATAAAGATGATGGAGAAGTAAAAGCTTTAGTAGCTGCTATGGCTGAGGTAGATATTGAGAAGGCAATTAAAGAAGCTGCTGTTCCTATAACAACTTCTGCTACTACAAGTGCACAAGGTGGAGTAACTAAAAAAGAAGAGAAGAAAGAGGAACCTAAGGAGGACCCTGATAAGGCGGCTGTCGGATTGAGTTCGTTGTTCGGCTAGTTTTTATTTTTAAACATAACAAATGAAAAATGAACAGTTAAGCAAAAATGGAAGATGAAATTGTCAGTTTAAAAACTAAATTAAAGGAGATTAATGAAGATAAAGAGAAATGGTTCAAGAAAAAGGAAGAGTTGAAAAAAGAAATGGGGCTTCTTATAGAAAAGATAAAATCCATGCAGAAGGAACAGCAAACTTATGATGTAGACAAATTTAAAATAGAGCGTGATAATTATAACTCTCAAGTAAGGGAATTAATCAAAAGAATTGGTGAATTAAAAAATGAAAAAAAGATCCTTTTAGATAAGTATGACATTAAGATAGATCCAGAATATATTAAGAAGAAAATAGCTAAAATAGAAGAAAAAATCGAAACAGAAGCATTAAGCATCGATGTTGAGAAGAAATTAATGCAGCAGATCAAGAAGATGAAAAAGGACTATGAGATGCTTGGTGGTGTTAAGTTAATTAATGATAAAATAGATGAAATTTCTAAGGGAATAGATGAAGCCAAGAAAAAAGCTAATGAGGCACATGAAAAGTTAAAAAGGGCATTAAAAGAAAAAAAGAGATGGTATAGGGAATTCTTTAGCTTAAGTAGACAAATTAATGCTATAAAGAAGCAACAAGAGAAGGCTTTTGAGATGTTTATAAGCCTTAAGAATAGTTTTATAGATGTTAGTAAACAATTAAGTAGCAAATTAAATATAATTAGGAGAGAGAAACAGGTAAAAGAAGATAAAATTAAACTTGTAAAAGAAAAAAAAGAAGAGGGAGATAAAAGGTTATTAGATGAAAAAAGAAAACAAGTAGAGGAAAAATTAAAGAAAGGAGTCAAATTAACTACAGAAGATCTAATAGTCATGCAGGCAAAAGATGATGAAGAAAGAGTAGTCTAGGGATTCTTTTTTTTCATGTTATATATTTCTTTTAATGATGGTATTAAAGAAATTAAAATAATTAAAAAAGTAATTAAGGTTAAATTTTCTTTAATTAATGGTATAGTTCCAAAGAAATAACCAGCGAATAGAAAGATAGCAACCCAGGAAATTCCTCCAATAACATTAAAACTTAAGAATCTTAAATATTTCATATTACCAATACCAGCGACGAAGGGAGCAAATGTCCTTATAATTGGGATGAATCTTGCAATTATTATTGTTTTTCCACCATGTTTTTTATAAAACTCTTTTGTTCTTGCTAAATATTCTTGTTTAAAAAATCTGCTCTTTGAAAATACTTTTTCTCCAAAAAAATTACCGATCCAATAATTTACAGTGTCACCTAATATTGCGGCAGTTGTGAGTATAATAAAAAGTAAAGTTATGTTTAAATTTCCATAAGCAGCAAAAGTTCCGATTATAAAAATTAGTGAGTCTCCTGGTAGAAAAGGCGTGAGGACAAATCCTGTTTCTAAAAAAATTATAAGAAATAGAATAAAATATGCTATATTTCCATAATTTTGAATAATTATGTTTATATATTTGTCGATATGAAATATGAAATCAAAAAAATTTTTGATTAAGCCCATACGTTTGTAGCTAATTTGTAGTTTATAAATTGTTTCTGGCATTGGATGTAATGTTAAAAAGCTGAAGCAAAATTATTTAAACAAGCAAAATTTTGTTATTTAATGAAAAAAGATGGTGAAAAAATGAGATTACATAAATGGGCTTCTTGGATATTTATAATTCAAGCGATATATTTACTGGTTATTTGGAGTATAAACTTGATAATACCACTTGCTGTTGCAAGAGAAGTTTCTATTGTATGGATTTTATTTGGGATTGGAATTTTGTTTATTGCAAAAGGAATAAGAGATGGTAAAAAATGGGCACCAATGGCTGTTTTATTTGGAACTACGCTGCCTTACATCATAATATCAGCAGGTATTAATATAATACAGCGTAATTATAGGATGATTTATGGAGGTCCTAGAAATCCAGGCATTTTTGCACTTCCCCTATTGTATTGGTTTCTCTTTATATTAAATTTTGTTTTGTCATTATTATTAATTTACAGAAGAAAAAATAGTTTAAATTAATAAATGTTTAAAAGATTTTAGAGGTGATGTGATGTTTAAATGGTATGGTTTTTTAGGGATTATTGTTGTTGTTTTAATGGAGATTAATTTCTTTCTGAAATTACAATCCTTTGCCAATTGGTATTTTCCAATCATCTGGGGCGGGTATATACTTGCTATTGATGCTGTTAATAAGAAAATTTCTGGAAGAAGTTTAATTAGTGATAATTGGAATAAATTTTTAGGTATAGTGGTAATATCTGCTTTGTTTTGGTGGATATTCGAATTTACTAATCTAAGGGTGGATAATTGGTCTTATATTGGACTAAGATTCGAGAATGACACAATAAGAAATTTATTTGGTACTTTAAGTTTTGCTACTATTCTTCCAGCCCTTTTTGAGACATATGAGCTAATTAGAAATGTTCATATATTTGATAATAAACAATTGAAGAGAAGTCACAAGATAACTAAAAGGTTTTTACATCGGATGATGGGTATAGGATATGTTAGTTTTTTATTTCCTTTAATTTTTCCAAAATATGCCTTTCCTTTAATTTGGCTGAGTTTCTTTTTTATTTTAGATCCTATTAATTATTTGCATAAACAACCGAGTATTATCGGGCATTTAAAGGATCGGAAATTGGTAATCCCCTTAAGTTTGTTAATAGCAGGAGTTATCATGGGATTTTTGTGGGAATTTTGGAATTACTGGGCTATCCCAAAATGGACTTATGATATACCTTTTGTTGGATTTTTTAAGATATTTGAAATGCCGATATTGGGTTATTTAGGATATTTTCCTTTTGCCTTTGAACTGTATTCTATGTATTTTTTTGTACAAAGTTTGTTTATTAAACAAGAGAAATTATTAGTTAAATGATATTATAATTTGTCATAAATATTCTTTCTGTGTCCTATCATTAAAATAAGAATTAATAATTTACTTTTATCGATATCTAAAATAATCCTATAATCACCTATCCTTAGTTTATAACCCCTCTCTCCTATAAGTTTTTCTACAAAAGGTTCTGGTCTTATTTTAATCCGTTCTAGTACTGCTCCGATTCTTTCTTGTATATTTTTTTCTAATTTAGAGAATTGTTTTTTTGCTTTATCTGAGAAGATAATATCATACATTCAATTTAAACTCCTTTTTGATATCTTCCCATTTGTGTACTTTGCCCTTTACAATTTCTTCTCTAGCTTCGGTGATCTCTTTTTTGGCTAAATCACTTAATTCTCGAGTATCTTCTATTAAATCCCAAATAATCTTTTCATAGCTTTCTCTATCACTAAGTTTCCTCTTCTTTAGAGTTTCAAGTAATTTTTTACTAATTTGAATTGTTGTTTCCATAGTAATTATATAATATACTATAGTATTTAAACTTTTCTACGAAGCAAATATATTTTCCTTAAATCAGAATAAACTGGTATTTCTTTTATTTTGAATATTTTAGTTAAGAAAATCCATAATAAAACTACGTAAATTGTAGATAAAATTTTCCAAAAAAATAGATGTAAAGTTTCAAAGGCCCCAGAACCAAATTCTACTAATGAAATAATTAATATATCTATTCTTATTATATTTGCAACTAAAATTAGTAATGAACCTGTTAGAAATACTTTTATTGTTTTTTTAAGATTTAGATCTATAGATAATATTAATAAAATAAGCAATAAATATGCAGATGCTGCGGTACATGCAGGTATGAAATTTAATTTGTTATTGCCAATTAAAAATGATATATCTGAAATTAATTTGGGGTTGTAATAAAATAATGAATAATAAGATAATTTGAAGGTTAGATTAGATATTAGCAGATATATAATATTTAGACCAAATACCATAAGAATTATAGCTAGAAAATACCTGATAATTAACCTTTTATAATAATCCATTAGATTAATAATGTTTATAAAACTTATAAAGTTAGCGTAGAAATATTATATTCTGGATTCTAGCTTTATACCTATTAAAAATTAGTCTTATTAATAATTAATAATTATGAGGTATTAAAATGAAATTAAAATATGTTTTAGAAAGTGAAAAACATTACCAAGATGTTAATGCAAATGAGAGAGAAAATCGGATATTCCTTAATAGGGCTTTAGATGTGTATATCCTAGGTTCTACAAAAAGAGGTTCATTTAAGGACAAGAAGTTGATTAAGGAGCACCAAATAGTCTTGCAAGAGTATTTTGAGTTCTTAATGAGTAAGAATAGACTAAAGTCTAGGACTATTCACAATACTTTTCTACACTTAAA
>CAZPBI010000039.1:0-10142 GCA_964584825.1 Candidatus Woesearchaeota archaeon | reverse complement strand
ACCAAGGATTGCCTCTAAAAAACATTCCCAAAGGAACTCTCTACTATTGGTATCCTCGTGATGGTTATGTCGCGTGGTTCGATGCGGATTCTGGCAGGGCTGACCTGGATTGCGACCGGGATCCTCGGGACTCGGATGCTTCGCTCGGGGTACGTCGTGTGCGCTTACTTACTTCAAAGTAAATTTAAAATTTATTTTTCAATCAAATAAAGATATAGACTAAGGAATTATTAAAAAATTTAAAATAGATTACAACTCAAAACCTAAAACTTTCTCAATTTCTTCTTTTTTATTATATTTAATTGCATAAGGTGATTCTCCACCATGCCAACTTAATTTAGGTCTTACTCTAATAGGATAAATCCTTTCAGAATTATCATCTAAGACTATTGCTGCGCCTTTATCCTTTGGTAAATTATTCATCAAGGTTTGTATGTCTGTAAGTGCATAACTTTGCATCATTGAATTTAATGCATCAATATCTTGCTTAGCAGTTAGCCTATGACTTATAACAATATCACTCTGAGTTAATACATCTTTTCTAATTTCACCAGGTTGTTGAGTTGCCAATACTAAACTCACCCCGGGTTGCCTTCCTTCTTTCAATAACCTAACTAGAGGATCTGTTGAAAGCGTTTTTCCTTCTTTAATTAAAAAATTATGTGCTTCATCAATTAAAATCCAAACCAAAGGTTTTTCTAATTCTTTTTCTTCATTAACAAAAATCATTTCTCTAGTTTCAATATTTTCCAATTCCTCGAATTTTCTAGAGATTATTCTTTCACTTAACAAATTCCTAGTTATTATTGCAACAACCAAATCTTTAATATTCCATCCGCCAGCTACTTCATTATAAGCACTTAAATCTAATATTACAACTTCTTTTCTCTTTATCAAGTCTTTAATACTCGTGCCTTCTTTTTCAAAAACACCCCATCTCATTGCATTAACAAATCTATTAATAGTTGCGTCTTTTACTATTTGTATAAATTTTTTATCTTTTTTTATAATCTCAATAACATCATTAATACCATAATCTATATCTTGTTTTCTTAATTTTTCTATTGAATTATCAATTAAAACTCCGATTTCATCCGTAATCTTTATATCAAATATAGAACACCAATCTGCAGCATCTAATTCCCTAGTTCTTATAGAAAATGGAAAGTCAACAGGTAGTCCTTTATTTTTATAAATATTAAAATAACCTAATGGAACATAAACATTTGCATTCATTTCTTGTGGTTTTAAATTCCATTCTTCTAATAATTTTTCATCTCTTAAATTAGGATACTTCATTGTCCAAAATATTCCCATGGTATCTAATATAATTACAGATAAATTCTTAGAAATTTCCTCAGGTAAATTAATTATTTCTTCTGCTATTACACCAAGCGAAGTGCTCTTTCCACTACCACGTTTACCACTTATTAATATAATATGAGTACTTGCAACATCTAATAATATCCTATTAGATAACATACTTGTAGAACCCATTTGGACATAACTTTTTCCTAAAAAAATTGTTCCTCTTGTTCCAAATCTTTCTCTCTCACCCTGTGTTCTACCAAGAGCAATATCATACACCATTTTTAAATTAATATGGATCACTTAATATAAATCTTTTGAAAATATTTTAGAAACATAATACTTAATAAATAACATAAGTTTCTCTTTTCTATAAGCATAGGGTATATTATAAAATCGCGCAGGTTTATTCATTTTTGATTTAGAGAAGCTCTATATTAGATTATGAATTTAGTAATGCTATTTTAATGAAATGTCATCTTATTTTAAAGAACATCAAAGGAAACCATTATGTTAGGAATGTAACAAAGAGATAGAAAAGCCACAAGATCTTAGAAGATATTACACACAAGGTTTTATCCAAATTGCCTTAAAAATGTTTATACAAGGGATAAAACAGTCGATAATTTAGAAAAAAATATTGGAATATAGTAGTTTCTTTAAAGTAATAGTTTCTTTAACTCTTCAACCTTATCAGTTTTTTCCCAAGGAAATCCATCTCTCCCAAAATGACCATAACAAGCAGTCGCTCTATAAATAGGTTTTTTTAATTCAAATTTATTAATAATATCAGCTGGTTTTAATGGGAAAATACTTCTAATTTTATCTTCTAATTTACTATCAAAATTAAATTTTTCTGTAGCGAAACATTCAATATAAAGAGAAACAGGTTCTGCAATACCTATTGAATAAGCAATTTGTACTTCGCATCTATTAGCTAATCCTGCAGCGACTATATTTTTAGCAAGATATCTTGCAGAATATGCGCCACTTCTATCTACCTTGCTCGAGTCCTTGCCACTAAACGCACCACCACCATGTCTTGCTGCGCCACCGTAGGTATCTGCGATAATTTTTCTTCCAGTTACTCCACTATCGGCTTCAGGTCCACCCCTAACAAAAGATCCTGTTGGATTGATATAAAAAGTAGTATTATTAGATATCAAACTTCCACAAACAGGCTTAATAACATTTTCTAAAATATCTTCATAAATAATTTTATAATCAACTCCTTCCTTATGTTGCGAAGATACAACTATATTTGTAACTTCAATAGGAAATCCATTTTCATAAAGTATAGTTACCTGACTTTTTCCATCTGGTTTAAGATAATGAATGGTCTTATTTTTCCTAACTTCGCTTAATCTATAAGTTAATTTATGTGCTAACATTATCGGTAGCGGCATTAATTCAGTAGTTTCATTAACAGCATAACCTCCAACAAAACCTTGGTCTCCAGCTCCCTGTTCTTTACTTTCAGTTTGAGTAACCCCTATTGAAATATCAGGGCTTTGTTCAGTGACATATACACTAACATTTCTAATTGGGTATCCTATAGATTCAACGACATTTTTTCCTATTTCTCCTATTTTTAATTCAGCCCTTGTTGTTAATTCACCAGCTATAACTAAATTATCATTCTTAATTAACGTTTCAATAGCCACTCTACTTTCTGGGTCTTGTTCCAAAGCTGCATCTAAAATAGCATCACTTACTTGGTCACAAATTTTGTCAGGATGCCCCTCAGTAACCGACTCTGATGTCAATTCATAAGATCTCATGATTTTTTATATAAATCTTCCATATAAATAAATTTTTATGCCATATCAATTACTTTATAATCATCTTGTCTTAAAATCAATAATTTTATTAAAATAAGTGTTAAGTAATTCTCTTTGAATACATTTAATAATTTATTAATTCTACTATAATATTTCATTTTCTCAAATACTCAATTTCTTCCTTATCTAATCCAAAATCATCAATTTCATATCCTCTTTCATATAAAATTTTTAAATAAGGTAAAACACCAATTTTTGCTTTTTTATTAGAGCAATGTATTTTTTCTGCAATTTTTCTGGCTATTCCATTCTTTTTCATATTTTTCTGTTTTGCCCAAAATAATTTCAATAATTTTCCGCTTTTCTTATAAGAAGAATAACTTAAATATTCTCTAGTTTTTGCTAAACTAATTCCTGCAGTCAAAAAGAAATTTCTATAAATCAAAAATCTCCAATACTGCCATTTTCTGATTCTTCCATTGAAAACATCAGATTTACTTACACTCTCATCAGCTTTTTCTAAATCTTTATTTTCCAAATCTTCTCTAGGTAAATTTTCATCAATCCATAACGTTGCTTCATCTAAATCAATATTTGCCTCTTCAAATCCATTAATTACTTTGTTTATGTCTTTTAACTTAAAAATATTCTTCAAAACTTCCAAAATATCTTTCTCTCTTTCCCTTTCGTCTAATTTGTTTAAGGAATCTAATTGTTTATTTATACTTAATGATTGTAAATCATTTATTGCTGCCCTTAAATCACCATTAGATCTTTCAGCAAGTTCTTTCAAAATTAAAGGATCATAGATTATCCCTTCTTTTTCACAAATTTTTTTCAATAAATTAAAAACATTTTCATTTTTTACTTCCTCTAACTCGATTAAGCCGCATCTAGATTTTAATTTAGAAAATTTAAAATCGTGAATATCACTTGAAGTTATAATTATAGGCCATTTACTTTCCACAATTAATTGTATTAAAGTTATTAACCCCCCTCTATCTTCATTTCCACTTAATGCTTCAACATCATCAATTAATATTAATCTTCCCTTAGAAAACAAACTTGCTTCCTTAATTCCAGGTATAAGAATTAATTCTAAATTATCCTTGTTTCTTGTATCTGAAGCATTTAATTCTAAAATCTCATAACTTAACTCTTTAGCTAAAACATGGGCAAGGCATGTTTTACCACAACCAGTAGGTCCATTAACTATTACTGGTCTTTTTTCTAATACAAATTTTTTCAATTGTAATAACTTTTCTCTGGATATAAATAAATCATTAAAGCTTTCAGGCTTATACTTATTTGTTAACATCATTTTATCAAATTAAATGAAGCTAATAATGCCTCCAGTTGTAGAAATTCATCACTCCCTTCTACAATTCTAAATTCTATTTCTCCACATCTTTCCATCATTCTAGCTTTTTTCTCATCCGTAATTTCTAATCTTAAAATCTCTTTTTGAATCTGTTTTATAGCATCTAATCCACTAAATCCATGATTTAACATAGAATCCAATAATTTTTCCCTAGCCTTTAAGAAATTTCCATTGATGGACAATTCTAAAACTTCCTTGATTTCTCTAGGT
Organism: Candidatus Woesearchaeota archaeon; assembly: GCA_964584825.1. Taxonomy (GTDB): domain Archaea; phylum Nanobdellota; class Nanobdellia; order SCGC-AAA011-G17; family JACPIM01; genus CAYIBE01. Next base: position 5,462 of record CAZPBI010000039.1, on the reverse strand, counting down.
TCGGCAATGCTAACAATATCATAAATTAATTTTTCATCAATACTCTTTTTTAATACAGCAGAACTCTGTAATAAATTTATAACCCTCCTTAAATCACCTTCAGAAATATCATACAATGCTCCAATAGCCTTATTATCAATATTTATTTTTTCTTCTTTAGCAATTCTTTTTATTATTTCTTTTACTGCATCTAACTCTAATCTTTTAAATCTAAATACAGTACATCTTGATTGTATAGGATCTATTATTTTACTGCTATAGTTAGCCGAAAGTATAAATCTAACATTATTAGTGAAGGTCTCCATTGTTCTTCTCAAGGCCTGCTGTGCTTCTTTAGTTAAAGAATCGCATTCATCTAAAAATATTATTTTATAAGGAACATCACCCATAGATTTTGTCCTCGAAAAATCTTTTATTACCCCCCTTACAACGTTTATCCCCCTGTCATCAGAGCTATTTAATTCTAAGAAGTTTTCTTTAATATTATCTTTAAATAAAATTCTAGCTATTATCAAAGCAAGAGTTGATTTTCCAATCCCCGAGGGACCAGCAAATAATAAATTAGGTATATTCTTTTCCTTGGTCATAGCTTTTAATCTTTCTAAAATAACTACTTGCCCCGCCACATCTTCAAAATTCTTTGGCCTATATTTCTCAGTCCATAATTCCATAGCATTTTTGGTCTATTAAGTACTTAAATAGTTTTATATATTATAAAACAAAGATTAAGTAACTAAAAGTAACTATAAATTACTAATAGTAACCTTTATAAGTAAAACCAATATTTTAATCTTAAATGACAACACCAGTTAAGATAGATCCTGAATTAAAAAAAAGAATCGAAGCATTAATTAAAAGAGGTGAATACAAAATAGAATTCCCTTCTGTTAAGAATTTCATAGATAAAGCGGTGTTAAAACTTCTAAAAGAATTGGAGCAAAAGAAAATAAAATGAAATTAAAATCTATTATCTTACTTGTAGTTTTTGTTAATTTAATTAATGTTTATGCACAAGAGAATCTTATAGCAATACCTCAAATAATAGAGATCTCAACAGCAACAGCCACATCACAAGAAGAAACTTTAATCTTAAAATCACAAGAAGATACTAAATTAAATCTAGAATTAAGTCAAAATCTTAAAGATTTTATAACTATAAATGATACTATTTATCTAAAAGCCGATCAACAAGAAAAAATAAATCTAAGTATAAACATTCCGTTTAATAAAATACCACAAATATATGTTGGTCAATTAAAAATTAAAAATAAAGATTTTGAAAAAATTATAGATATAATTCTTAATCTCAAACCTCAAAAACAATTATTAGATTTAACTTTAGATTTATCAATAAAAAGATTAAAATCAACCGATCAACTAAATGGAAAATTAGAAATCGTCAATTTAGGGAATTTCAAACCACTGAAATTAAACATTAATTACATCATTAAAAATATTAATAATGAAATTATACATAAGTCCAGTGAAATTAAAGTCATCGATAAACAAGTAAATATTCCGATTTCAATCCCACTCAAACAATTAAATAAAGGAACCAATTTCTTAGAAGTAGAGGTTTCATCAGATTTTTCAACAGAAAGAACCTTATCTTCATTTACTATATTGGATACACCAACAATTGAAGAAGCAGTAACTAAATTTGATTTTATAACAAATGCATTAATAGTATTTTCTATCATTATATTAATAATTTTATTTTATCTAATAATAAATAAATCAAAAAATCTTAAAAAGAGTTTAATTTTAATTTTAATTATATTAATTATTTTAGTTGGCATATTTTATTTATTCAACTACAATAAAAAACCAACAGAACAACCTAAATATTCTGCTTCCCCAGAAACTATTAACATCACTAAAGCAATTGGAATTTCAGAATTAACTAATGAACCATTTTTAAAAAAAGCAACTGATAGTTTAATAATTTACATAGCTAAAACTTCTAAAATTATAACTCCAGAAATAAAAATAAATTCATCAAATGGAGATATTTTAATCTCACTTGGAGATACTATATTAAAAGTTTCAAAACAAGGAAGAAAATATAATTTTGATATATCATCTAAATCTAAAGGATTAATTACTTGTAATTATTTATGCATTTGGAATTTTACTTTATGGACAGAAATTATTGGGATTATATTAATAATAATTTTAATTATAATAATCAACAAACATATCAAAAAAAGAATTCCAAAACCTAAAATAGAAGAACTTGATATTAAAGATCTTATCTTAAAAATAGAATCCTTTCTTCTTAAAGATCCATTTAATGCAATAAGAAGCTTTTTTGTATGTTTATTAGACTTAAATTATGAAGCGACATTAGAAGAAATTAAGCATGAAATAAATAAAAGTAATCTTAATAATGAAATTAAAAATAAGATATCATCTCTATTAGATAAACTAAACAAATATCATTATGCACACGAAGACATAAAAAGAGAGATCATTAAAGATTTTAACATAGTGTTGCACGAATTCCAAGAAAAATCATATAAACAACAAGATTTAATTAAAAAAGATGCAAACTAAAATTTCAAAAAAAGAGGTAGAAGATATTAATAAAAAAATCTCTGAAATAAAAAAAGAAATTTCTAAAGTTGTCATAGGACAAACAAATGTAATTAATGCAATATTAAGAGGTATACTTTCAAATGGTCATATGTTAGTCGAAGGTTATCCCGGAATAGCAAAAACATTAATCGTAAAAGTTACATCAAAAGTCCTAGGATTAAGATTAAGCAGAATTCAATTTACACCGGATTTATTACCAGCAGACATAATAGGAATAACAGCATATGAGCCAAAAAAAGGATTCTATACTGTAAAGGGGCCCATATTTGCAAATTTTGTTTTGGCAGATGAAATTAATAGATGTCCTCCAAAAACACAATCAGCATTATTAGAAGCAATGCAAGAAAGACAAGTAACAATAGGGAAAGAATCTTTCAAGCTTGATAATCCATTTTTTGTATTAGCAACAGAAAATCCACTTGAGCAATTAGGCACATACAGTTTACCAGAAGCACAATTAGACAGATTCTTGTTTAAGATATTTATTAATTACCCATCGCAAGAAGAAGAATTACATATATTAAATAAAAATATTGGATTAAAACATATTGATGAATTTGAATTAAAGAAAATTTTATCTCCGCAAGAAATAATACGGCTTCAAGAATTTATAAAAAAAATTTATATTGATCCAAAAGTAGAAAAATATATCATTCAAATTATAGATGCAACAAGAAATCATCAAAAATATAATTTAGATTCTAGTAGATTTATAAAAATAGGAGCATCTCCGAGAGGATCTATTGGATTACATATTGCATCAAGAGCAAATGCTGTACTAGAAGGAAGAGATTTTGTAACGCCACAAGATGTAAAAATAGTTGCACATGATGTTCTTAGACACAGAATTCTATTAAATTACGAAGGTTTAGCTGAAAATATTTCAACAGAGCAGATTATAGATGAAATCCTTAAGAAAATAAAAATAACATGAAAATAAATATTAAAACAAGTCCTATCCTAGATTATTTAATTAAAAAATTAAGTTTAGTTTCTATAGATGAAGAAATACAAATAACATCTAATTTTAGAACACAATTTGGTGGTCCATCATGGGATTTTGCAGGTTATAGAGAATACACACAAAATGATGATGCCTCCAAAATTGATTGGAAAGCTTCTATAAGGAGCAAAAAAATACTTGTTAAAGAATATAACGAATTACAAGCACTAAATGTATTATTCTTACTAGATGCTTCTGAATCAATGATGCTAGGAACTACAGGAAAAAGAAAATTTGATTTCGCATCAGAAGTAATTGGAACTTTAGCTTATTCCATTTTAAAAGCAAAAGGAAAAGTTTCATTATCTTTATTCCAAGAATCTTTGGGTAAATTAATATTGACAATTAATGATATTTCACAATTTAATGAAATTTTAAGAAAATTAACAGAAACATCAACAAAAGGAAAGGCAAATTTTAAATTAGTTTCAAAAATGATTACTCCTCATTTAAAAAAAGGAACTTTATTAATTTTAGTTAGCGATTTCTTAAATCTAGGAGAAAATTGGAAAGAGAATATAATATTTTTAAATTCCAGAGTTAAACTTATAGGATTTATGATAAGAGATCCTATAGACAGATCATTGCCCAAAGGAATCGATAAAGTTTATATCCAAGAACCAGGTACAGAAAGAAAAATAGTACTTAATGTAAGAAAATACAGAAAAGAATATGAAATAAAAGCTAAAGAACAAGAATTAGAAGTTCAAAATTTATTTGGAAATTTTTTATTATTAAACACAGATGAAAATTACTTACCTAAATTAATAGATTTTTTACAAAGGGGGTATGAAAAATTCCATTAACACTTTCAGACCCCTCTTATCTGTGGTTATTATTGGCCCTTTCATTATTTATTTTTTTGCATTTTTTTAATTTTAATAAAAGAAAAACAAATACTTTAAAATTTGCAAATTTTGAATTAGCAAAAACATTAAATAAGGGATCTAAAAATTATTTTAAATTAATAATCAGAATTATTATACTTGTATTGCTTATCTTTGCTATATCTGGTTCAATTTACGAACACCCATCCGAAGCTCAAAATTTTAATTTTATACTCGCATTAGATACAAACTTTAATCAAGAAGAATTTGATTCAATAAAAGAGTCATTAACAGATTTCATAACTATTTTACCACAAGGAACAAATACAGCAATTTTAACATCTTCTAAAAAAACAGAAATAACTTCTGATAAAACTAAAGTAATATCTTCAATAAATAGTATTAATATAAATAATGAAAATATTGATATTGAAAATTCAATAAAAGAATCTATAAGCTTATTATTAAATGAAGAAGAAAGAATAGTAAAAGCAAGTAGAAGAACAACTTTCTCTCCTATAGACATTTTATTAAAAAAAAAAAAAAAAATTGTAGTTTTTATAACTAAAAGTCAAGAAAAAATATCAGTAGAAGAAATAATAGACAAAGCAGTTAATGACAATATCATTATATATCCTGTTTTAGTTAATTTTGAAAAGAATATTATCAATGAAGATTTTAAATTAATTGCAGATAATACTGGTGGAGAATTTTTTTCTGTTGATAGGAGAATATTATTAGATCAAACCTTTAGAAAAATAAGTGAAATAACAATAGGAAAAACAGCAATCGAACTTAAAAATCCAATATTAATACTAATATTAATATTACTAATACTAGCATGGTCTGTTGAATATATTAGATTTGGGGTTATTCCATAAAATTTTAACTCATGAGCCGAGAGTCTCCTTGTGTAAGCTAGAGATGGTTTATTAGATTAGATATATTAAAAACATAGAATACAAAATACAAATAAGTAGACAATTTTACCATAAATAATATAAAGTGAACTACCACAACCTAAATCATAGATT
>CAZPBI010000038.1:0-10297 GCA_964584825.1 Candidatus Woesearchaeota archaeon | reverse complement strand
GAATGCAGGGACATTAAAAAAGCAGGCTTAATAGTTCATCTAACCATGATGGTCGGCTATCCTTGGGAGACAAAAGAAGAGGCATTAAACACTCTAAGATTAGCAAAAAGATTAATGCATAAAGGATATGCGGATGTATTGCAATCAACTGTTGTAATGCCTTATCCAGGAACAGCTTTATGGAGACAAGCTATTGCCAATGATTGGTTTATGCCTGGATTTGATCATAAAAACTATGATAATTATGATATGACAATGCCTTTAATGAAAACACCAGGCATGACTCCAAATGAGGTTATGGCAATTTGCGATAATATTTACAAGGATATATTCTTAAAACCCCAGTATGTTTATCAACATTTAAAGAAAATAAAAAATCTTGAAGATGTTAAATATACCTTAAGGGGTGTAAAAGCAGTACTCGGCCATGTAAAGGATTTTGCCAGGACACCACAATTATAATAAATTAATCTTTTTCTATTTATTCTATGAAAATTAGAAAATTCCTGCCAATAATTGGTCTAGCAATATTTGTTTACTTAATTTACAAAGTTGGTCTTGGCAATATAGTAAACTCTTTCAAGAATATAAATCTGTTTTATTTCTTTGCATTTTTAATATTAGTTATTATATTTGCAGTAATCCAGACATATAAATGGGCTGTCTTAATTAAGCAACAAGGAATTCCTGTTAGTTTTAAATCTTTATTAAAAATGCGTTTTATAGGGGAGTTTTATAATTTTGTTGTACCTGGGAGATTCGGTTCTTTAATAAGAATATTTTACTTAAGAGATAAAACAAAAAGAAATATAGGCGAGGTAAGTGTAAATGTTATTATAGATAAAATTATAGATACTTTTGTAGTATTTTTATTTTCCATTATAGGCGCGATATTATTAATAAAACAATTTTCAGATTTGTACTGGCAGATTATTTCATCATTAATCTTATTGATATTATTAATATTTTTCTTCAAGAGCAAGAAAAGAAGCATGTTTTTATTTAAATTAATTTATAGGTTTTTTATACCAAAAAATATGAAAGACAAAGCAGTGGAATCTTATGATATGTTCTTTGATAATATGCCTAAGGTAAAAAGTTTAATTAAACCAACATTAATTGGGGTAATTGCATGGTTATTAAATTATACTTCTATATATATACTGGCTAGTACATTTAACATTAATGTTCCTTATCTTTATTTTATTACAATGTTTGCAATAGCAACTGTAGTAACTTTAATACCAGTAACTATCGCAGGATTGGGCACTAGGGAACTGGCTCTAATAGCCCTATTTTCCGTATTCTCAATAGAGGCTTCTAAAATACTGGCTTTGTCAATAGCATCGTATGTTTTAACTATTTTGCTGTCTTTAATAGGCTTATATTTTTCATTAAAAGTAGATTTTAAAGTCAGCTAAAATGGGGGTTTACTCTTATCATGGCAGTAAAGTAGATGAAGTTATAGAGAGAGATTTATCTAAAATAAAGTCTGTTATCCTAAATGAGGTTAAAGTCAAGTCTCTTATATTAGTTGGAGGGTTTGGTAAGGGAGAAGGTTTAGTTGACATTAAAAAAAATAAGATAACACCATTAAATGATTATGACTTATACTTAATAACCGATAAGAATTATACTGATAAATATATTGAAGAACTTGGTGTAAAATGCTCTAAAGCTATTGGTAGGGGAGGTTTAGATTTTGTTGAAAACCCAGAGGAAATTTATGATGAAAATAAATTCTTCCATGTAGACTTAAGAGTTATTCCTTACAAAAACTTAAGAAGATTATTGCCAACGCAAAGGACATATGAAATAAAATATGGCAGCAAGATAATTTATGGAGAGGATGTAAGAAATTTAATTCCTGATGTTAAAGTCCCTGTTTCTGAAGCTATAAGGCTTTTATTTAATAAAATGGATCATTTGTTATTAGCAAAGGATAATCATTCTAGGATAAAATCGATTTATATTTCTAAAAGTTATACCGATTTATGCTCAGCTCTTTTAATATTTGAAAATAACTATAATTCTATTAATAAATTCAGTGCTACTTATTCTGGAAGGAATAAAATATTTCAAGATTTGAATTTTCCAGAAGAGTTAAAGAAAAAAGTTGATTGGGCCACTAAGTTTAGGGCAAAGCCAATAATAATCCATGATATTGACAAAGAATGGGAACAAGCTAAATACTGGGTTGGTTACTCTTTTAAGCATATTATTACTAGATACTTAAAATTAAAAGATGATTCTTGGATTGCAATTGCAGATGCATTATATAATAGACTACCTTATATTTATTTTACGCCTTATATTAAAAATAGGTATTTATTTCCTTTGCAATACTACTTAACATTGCGCTATACTTTAAAGTGCTGGTCATTAAATGAAAGAGTGATTAAGCCATTATTTTCATGGAAAGATGCGGGGATAAAACTAGCAATACCTTTAATATTGTATTTATATGGAGAAGAAAAACAAGCAGAATTTTATCTTAAAAAAATTACTAACAAGGTTAACCCTTTAAAAGAAAGATTGCTTAAGCTTTATGGATTATATTATCTGCAAAAGATAATCTAAGAAAATGTATATAATTTGCATAGACTCATTCAAGCCAGAATACTTAAAATATGCACCCTATTTGTCTAGTTTAACTAAGATTTATCAGCACGGTGAATTAGAAACCAGCCTTGGTTTTGAAGGCCAAATGGAAGAGTTTTTTACAGGTCAAGCTACTAAATTAGCAATGTACTATAAAAATGAAAATTCTTCTTTAAAATGGACTAAGAGATTTATCTTTCTAGGAAAATATCCCTTGAATATTTTGATAAATCTACATAGGCTGTCAAAGAATAAAAGAAGATTAATTTTTACACATAATATTCCATTGGATAAATTACATTATTTTGATACTTCTGTTGATTATGAACCTACGCAATATACAAATATTAAATACAAACATATTGGTTTAGACTTAGATAAAACAGCCCATAAATATGGGACTAAATCAATCGAAACTATAATGCGTATACGAAAGATAGATGACTGGCTAAAAACACAAAATTTTGATGTTGTAATGTCAGATCATGGAATGATGGATATTAAAGAAACAATAACTCTGCCAGAAACAGAAATATGTTTTATCGATAGCACAATGGCTCGTTATTGGGATGGTAGTCCAAAATTACCTTTAAACAAAGGAAGGATAATTAAGTCAGATTCAAAATATGGAGAAACTGTTTTCTTAGTAGATCCTGGAATATTAATACTGCCTAATTATTGGCAAGGAAAAAATCCAGTCAAGGCTATGCATGGTTATGATCCTAGACATCCAGATATGAAAGCTTTTTATTTAATAAAAAAAGAAGGTAAAGGAAAAGACTTGACAATGAAACAATTGCATAATATTTTTGTAGCAAAGTTATCTAGTATTTGATATCGTATTTTAATTAGGATATTTATTATATAGAATTATTGTATTCTAGTATATAATATAAGTCCAGCAGTATTAACCGTTGATATAAATGAGAATTAAAAAATTTATCAATATATTTATAAGTGTTTGATACAATAAATCTTTAATATGAAAAATAAGAAGATATTATTACTTATATTTGTGTTAGTAATATTATTTATTTTAGCAGAAATTGCATTTAGATTGTACTATAATATCACTGAAATGGTTTTAGGTAGCGATGAAGGTGAGATATGCAATAAGAATCTTTATTCTAGATTATTGAATAAGACCGATAATAAAAGTTTTATTAGCCCAAAATGGGCATACTTGCAGTATTCTAATCTTACTGGAACTGAGCATGCGCCTTATTGGCAAGGTAACCTTATAATGGGTGGAGATGAAAACCACCAAGTCATACTTTATGATTCGTATATTAACAATCATGGTATGAGACAACTGAATGATATAAGTGTAGATAAATCAAAAGATATAATAAGAATAGCCATCTTGGGAGATTCTTATACTTATGGTGATGACGTCCCGCTAAAATTTAGCTATCCTTTTCTTATGCAAGAGGTAATGCCTTATGCAGAGATTCTTAATTTCGGTATTAATGGGAATGGCATAGATAAAATGTACTTAGAATGGAAATATAAATTAAAAAAGTTTAATCCTGATATTATAATACTATCATTGTATATAGATGATGTTAGAAGAATTGAACCTTGCGCCGATAAACCCAGTTTAAATGTCCCTCCTCCAACATATGAGGAATTTTTTTATAATTATAAAAAACCATCTTTTGAAAGTTATTTTATAAAACATTTAAGTTATAATATAAAATATTTTGGCGGAGTAGAAAAAAGCCAATATGAAGAAGGTTTTAATTTATTGAATTTAATTTTAGATGAGATGAAAATGGATATAGAAAAAGAAAATAAATTGCTTATTATAACTATCATAGAACCTTCTAATAATTATAAAACAAAATTACAAGAGAAAGAAATAGAAAAATTAAAAAAACTATTAGAAGAAAAAAATATTACTTTTATAGATTCAAATGAGATATTTGAGAATTTAAATATAAGCTCCGAACATTTATATAATCCTCAAAGACATTTTAGTCCAGTAGGAACCGGAGCTTTTGCATTAGGAATAAGGATGAAATTGGAAGATATTGGAGCTGTTCCTAGATCCAAACCAGTAACTTTTATATTTAACCAATTTGGCAAAGACTTGCCAATAATTCGGGATGAATGGAGTGCTCCTCAAAAAGAAGTTGTAGAGTATATGAAAGGATTAGCATCAGATTATTTGACTTTAAAAGATACAGAAACAGGGGATGTAATAAAAAAAATAACAGCTTATAATATAATTTATACTAATGGTTCACAATATGAAAATTAAAACTTTTATTAAGCAGTTATGGCAAGGATTTAAGGTAATTAGTAAATTTATATCAAATATTGTTAATTTTATTTTATTAAGTTTAGTTTATTTTATTGGTGTAGGTTTGGTTTTCATCTTTGCTAAGATATTTAAAAAGAAATTTTTGAATTTAAAGATTGAAAAGGACACCTATTGGATTGATAAAAAAATAGAAAAACAGGATTTAAAAGATTATTCTAGGATGTTTTAAAATGTATATTTTAGGGATATCCTGTTTTTATCATGATGCAGCAGCTTGTTTAATAAAGGATGGGAAGATAGTCGCTGCTGCTGAAGAAGAGAGGTTTACACGAGAGAAGCATGATATTAGCTTTCCTATAAATGCTATTAATTATTGCTTAAAAGAAGCAGGAATAACTAGTAAAGAATTAGATTGCATAGCTTTTTATGAAAAACCAATATTAAAATTTGAGAGATTACTGAGCCAGCATATAGAAATGTTTCCAAGATCCTATTGGAGTTTTTATAAAGCTATACCATCATGGCTTATAGAAAAATTAAGAATTCCTAGTTTAATAAAGAAAAAATTAAATTATAAGGGACCAATATTATTTATTAATCACCATATGGCTCATGCCGCTTCATCGTATTTGGTATCACCATTTAAAGAAGCAGCGATATTTACTATTGATGGTGTCGGTGAATGGGCAACCACTACTTATGGTTATGCAAAAGATAATAATATAACTTTATTAAAAGAAATAATTTTTCCACACTCTTTAGGTCTTTTGTATAGCACAGTTACAGCCCATTTGGGATTTAGCGTTAATAATTCCGAGTATAAAATAATGGGCCTATCAGCTTATGGAAAACCAAGTTATTATGATAAATTTAAGAATATAATTGATATAAAAGAGGATGGTAGTTATAGTTTAGACATGTCTTATTTTGTTTATCATTATAAAACATCTATGCCGAGTAAAAAGTTCATTAAAGAATTTGGTCCTATAAGAAAGCCTGATGAAGAACTTACTCAACATCATAAAGATATAGCATGTTCTTTACAATCTATCACAGAAGAAATTTTGTTTAAGTCTTTAAATCATTTATATAATGAAACAAAATCCAAGAATTTATGCATTGGTGGAGGAGTAGCATTAAATAGCGTTGCTAATGGTAAAATAAAGAAGAATACTGGTTTTAAAAATATCTTTATACAGTCAGCAGCAGGAGATTCTGGTGGTAGTTTAGGGGCATCTTTTTATGTTTATAACACAATTTTGGGAAATAAGAGAGTTTATACCCAAAATACATCATATTTCGGGCCTTCTTATTCTTATAAAGAAATTGAGGAGTTTTTAAATTCAAAAAAAATAAATTACAAGAAATTTAAAGATGAAAGAGAATTAACTAAAGAAACAGCTAAATTAATTTATAAAAATAATGTTGTTGGTTGGTTTCAAGGTAGGATGGAATGGGGACCCAGGGCTTTAGGCTCTAGAAGTATTTTATCAAATCCTATTAATCCAAAAATGCAGGAAATACTAAACTTAAAAGTTAAACATAGAGAAAGATTTAGACCTTTTGCTCCGGTTGTTTGCATCGATGATGTATATAAATATTTTACTTGCGATAAACCTGTACCTAAGCCAACAGATTTTATGCTAATGGTTTATCCTGTTAAAGAAAAATGGCGCAAGGTGATACCAGCAGTAACCCATGTAAATGGTTCTGGTAGATTACAGACTATAAGAAGAAATCAAAATCAATTATATTACACTTTAATAAAAGAATTTGGAAAATTATCTGGGATGCCAATTTTAATAAATACTTCTTTTAACATAAGAGGTGAACCAATTGTTTGCACACCTGAAGATGCTTATAGATGTATGATGGGCACAGAAATAGACTTTTTAGTAATTGATAAGTTTTTAATAAAGAGAGAAGATAATCTTAAAGATATATGGAACAGTGAGGAAAATGCAAGAGACTAACGATTTAAAAGAAATAAAAAAACTTTCAAGATTTTACTTATTAAAGGATTTATGGTATTTTATGAAAGAAAATAAGAAATGGTGGTTATTACCTATCATAATTATGTTGATAATAATTGGTGTTCTAATAATATTTGGACAAAGCTCTCCTGTTTCCCCTTTTTTATATGCCTTATTTTAGGTATTCATAAACAACAATTCTTGGAGGATTATTTTCATCGAATTTTTCAGGATACCAATACACCGGCTTTAATTTATCTCTATTATTCTGCGCAAATATATAACCATTTACAAAGTATAAATACTCTGGTGTAAATCCTTGTTCATATATAGATAGAACAACATAATTAGGTTTTGTTTCTTTTAATCTTTTTAAAAATAATTCTTGATTACCCATGCATTCTTTATCAGGGCAAAAAGGTATGGTATCCCGTTCAGAATAATACATGTTTTGGAATTTAGATGCACTCATAACAACAGCATCCTTATTTGAATTTGATTTTATCCATTCTCCAGCATATTTTATTTCTGCAAATCCTTCAGCCCTGGCTTTTATTAAACTGTTAGCTTGGGAAATATTAACAACAGAACCCAATATTAATAATGCCAGAATAACTAATATTCCAAGATATTTGTAATATTTATTCAAGTAGTCATTTAATCTCATTAGGCCATAACCGCCTATAATAAAGATAATTGGAAAGATTGGAAAAAAATACCTTTCCTCTAATGCCCTATTAAATGTAAGGCCAAAAAATATTATCGGTGTTGCCAATAAGATAAACAAGAAAAATTTAGCTCTTACATTTTCATCGTTTTTTAACAATAGATCTAATCCTAAAAAGAAGTCAAGCAAGAAGAATAAACCTATTAAAAATATTATGGTAAATGGCAACATTAATGAATTTGCAATCAATGAAATATTCTCTGTGAAACCTTTTATTCCACCGCCTTCAAATCTTCCTTCACCAACGCCTGTGTAAGCTTGGATTGGGTTGTCATATTGTGTAAATAAATAAATGAAGAAGGGACTAATAGCGATTAAAATGGCAAGCACTCCAAGCCACAGGCTTTTCTTTTTTAAGAATTTTAGTTTATCCTTTGTTAGAATTGTTAAAAATAAAGGAGCTAGCATTACTATGATTGCTGATCTAGTGAACCAGGATAAGCCGAAGAATACCCCAAATAAAATTAGATTTTTGGTTTGTTTTTCATTTTTTAAATACCCTTTAATAAAGAAGTATAACGCAATAAGCCAGAAAGTAGAAGCAATAACATCAGTTAATAATCTTGCAGTATGAAATAAATGCGACCAAAAAACTCCAAGCATTAAACTTGCAATTAAACCAACCTTTTCATTATAAAGTTCCTTGCCTATTAAATAAACCATCAATATTGCAAGCATTGAAAATATCAAAACTGAAAAGTGTAAAACTGCATCATTAGCCCCTAAAAATACGAATGCCCCCCAAAATAAAGACAAGAAGAATGGTCTTCTTGGGCTTAATTCATAATTCGCTAAATCAATCTTTCCAGCTATTTCTTTAGCACCAACCATATAATCAGCGCTATCCCACCATTCAGCTGTATTATCATTAAAATACATAAGTCTAAGAATAAAAGAAAATAGTAAGATTAACATTAATAAGACTGTGAATTTATTTATCTTTGGCATTTTAACTCGTAAATTATTATCTTATATTTATTACCTTTGTTTTCATAAACTAATTTTAAATCATTTGTTCCTTGTTCTAGTAAGAAACTTAACTGGGGTCTTAATTCTTTAACATAACGTTCATCTATAACTAAATATTTTACGTTCTTTAAACATGCATATTTTATCATATCTTTATAATCGGAAAACGGCATTTTTACAAAAATGCTATTGCTATAAAATGCTACCCAAGGCTTTCTTGCCATAACAACAGAATTAGGCTCGTAATTTTTAAGCCATAAACCAGCTTCTTTTTGCTCCACTGGCTGATCGGCTTTTCCATACTTTTCATCTAATGCTAGATTAATGAATAAATTAGATGCTATAAATAGTAAACATAAGATTAATGTTAATAATATCTTTAATTTAGCAGTCACTTCTTCCTTTTTGAATAATCTTATCAAATCAAATAAACCAAATAGTGTAAACCCCAATAATATTGGGATTGTAACAGCTAGATAACGCTCATCAACGAAGAATATAGGGTATAACAATATAGAATAAAGCAGTAATAAAATCAAATATAATGAAGTTTTATTAAATCTTGTAATCATTCCAATTATTGCTATTATTAGCAATGGGAAAACTTTTATTAAAAAAATAAAATTAGTCTTAAGATTATTAAAATACCTTTCAATAAATTCTTTTGTTATTAAATTTTTATAAGAGATATCAATTGCTTTTTTCTCGTATATTTCTAGATTAGTTTCATCTTCATTTAGTTCGTAATTAGTCTTTTCATAGTTTAAAGTATAAAGATTATCCTCCCTTGCGGATAGTATTATATTAGTCTTTCCAGTCAAACTCCACTTACCTGTAGTATTATGTAAAAATACTAAATAAGGCATCGAGATTATCAGGAAAAATATTCCAGTTATTAATAATAAATAAATTAATTTTTTGAAATCAATTCTTTTTATATTGTAAATTAACGTTATTATTAAAAATAAGATTAGATAACCAAAGCCTTCATGCCTTGTTAGATAAGCAAGACCGATTAAAATACCTGTGATTATGTAATGATAAGATTTGTTTGTTGTTATAGCTAAATAACCGAATAAGATAAGGGAATAAACTATGAATATATATAATGAGTCAGAATAAGCTATGCTTGATATTAAAGTTAAGGCTGGGTAAAAAGCAACTAATGAAGCTGTTAAAATTGCTTCTAATCCAGATTTGAATAATTTTTTAAATAATAAGTAGGTTAACGGTATTAACAGAACACCAAAGATTATAGATATATACCTGGCTAGTAATTCTAAATTGTTAAATATTAAAGAGCCTAAACCTATTAGTATAGGATATAATGGTGGAAACCATAAATTAACCAAGCCTTCAATACCAACATAACCTTTATTGTTTATCAGATTTATTCCACTAATAATATAATCAGGGCTGTCAGTCTCTAAAACCTGTTGGTTATTTGCTATTAAGATTCTAATTATTAAACCAAGAATAATTAAAATTATTAAATATAAATTAATCTTTTTCATTTCCTTAGTATTATAAATAGGCTTACTCCTATAGGCATATTTATTCCTGCTTGGATTAATCTGTTTTCTAATCTTAATAAGTTATACAAAGCATTGTTAAATGTGTTATTAACTTTGTAGAAATCATCTTTTTTATTTCTACTTTTAATAAATCTTTTAGCTAGTTTATTTATTATAGATGGAATGAATAAAGAAAAGTTCCAAAAAGATAACCTTTCTATTTTTAAATTATTATTTTTTGCCAAAC
>CAZPBI010000037.1:5466-10324 GCA_964584825.1 Candidatus Woesearchaeota archaeon | reverse complement strand
ATTGTAATCTTCCATTCTAATTTATCATTATTAATTACTAATTCTATATTATAATCATCTTTTCTTCCAATCTTCTCAAATATTTCTTTTTTAACGTTATTAAAATCAGGTACAAAACTATCTACCAAATTACCAGTTTCAATTAAATCATTTTTATTACAGATTTTTCTTTAAATGAATTATCTATAATAAATATGAATGCTATAACTAGTAAAACAACCCAAAAAAGAATAAGCTTCCTATCCATAATAAATTTATATAGCTCTAATTTAATAAATATTATCTTTAATAAAAGGAAAATTTTATAATATAGTTTTACCTAAAATATAAAGAAAGAGGTGAATCAATTGAAAAAAACATATAAAAATTATATAAATGGTAAATGGATTTCTGCCAAAAAAAGTATAAATATAATTTGTCCATCTGATAATAAAATTATAGCAAAAGTTCAAGATTCTTCCAAAGAAGATGTTGATAAGGCAGTTCAAGCAGCAAGAAAAGCATTTGATTCTGGAATATGGTCAGAAAAAACTCCTAGTGAAAGATCATTAATATTATTAAAATTAGCAGATTTAATTGAAAAAAACATAGATTATTTAGCAAAATTAGAAGCATTAAATCAAGGTAAATCATACAAACTAGCACACGATTCAGATATACCATTTGCAACAGATAACTTAAGATTTTTTGCAGGAGCAGCAAGAATTTTAGATGGAATTTCATCTCAAAACTACACAGCAGATGGTACTAGTATTATTAGAAGAGAACCAATTGGTGTAGTTGCATCTATAACGCCTTGGAATTATCCACTAATGATGGCTTGTTGGAAAATAGGCCCAGCATTAGCAGCAGGAAACACTGTAGTCTTAAAACCAGCTACATACACACCTTTAACAACATTAGAGTTAGCAAAACTAGCAGAACAAGCTAGTATTCCAAAAGGAGTTTTAAATATAATTACTGGTTCAGGTGAAGTAGTTGGCACAGAATTAGCAAAGCATAAAGATGTTGATATGATTTCATTAACTGGCAATACAGAAACAGGTAAAAAAATCATGAAACTTGCATCAGATAATTTAAAAAAAGTTCATCTAGAACTAGGAGGTAAAGCTCCATTCATAGTATTCGAAGATGCAGATTTAGCTGCAGCTGCAGAATCAGCAGTAATTGGCAGTGTTGTTAATTCTGGTCAGGATTGTACGGCAGCAGCAAGGATTTATGTACAATCTAAAATTCATAACGTATTTATTCAAAAGTTAATAAAAATAGCAAAAAAAGTTAAAATAAGCCATTCATTAAATAAAAATACAGATCTAGGCCCTTTAGTTTCAAAAGAACATTTTAATAGAGTAAACAAATTCTTTACAGAAGGAAAAAAACAAGGAGCCAAGGTCGCATATATAGGAAAAGCACCAAAATACGGATTCTTTATGCCTATTATTATTATGAAAAATATCAAACAATCAAGTAATTTATGTCAAAAAGAAATCTTCGGTCCTATAATTAATATTCTTAAATTTAAAACACTAAATGAAGTAATTAAAAAGGCAAATGATGTTGACTATGGCCTAGCCTCTAGTATTTGGACTAAGGATATCAATAAAGCATTAAATGTAGCTAATAAATTAAGATTTGGAGAAGTTTGGATCAATGATCATTTACCTTTAGCATCAGAAATGCCACATGGCGGAGTAAAACAAAGTGGTTTTAGTAAAGACCTAAGTAGATATGCATTAGAAGAATACACAACAATAAAACATATCTACATTGATTTAAAAGGTCAAAAAAGAAAATCGTGGCATTATACAGTATACGGTAAAAAGTAACATATCTCCATACTAAAGTGTGGAGCTTTTATCCCTGAACTCATTCGCAGTTCCAATGGAGGAAAACCCAATGGCTTTGAAATCATCATTCGGAATGTATGGCTCTGTTACAAAAGAAGCCTTAGTAGTTAGGAACTTGCCTAACAACTTTAAGTTCATACTTGCATTAAGGTCAGCATTAAGATGGTAAGAACAATTCAAACAATGGAAATCAGAACCCTTCCTGATAGTATTCAAACTCAAACATCTACTGCACGTTTTAGAACTATTTCTGGGATCAACAAGGATAACCCTGTTTCCATGCAATCTAGCCTTGTATTCTATGAATTGCCTGAGTTGGTAATAACTCCAATTATTGAGCCAGTATCTTCGTTTCTTACTAGTCCTGCATCCTCTTATGCCTTTAATATCTTCCATAACAATAGTGTCTCCTATATCAACAGAGGAAACTATTGCTTTGCTGATTTCATGATTGCATTGTCTCATGAAGCGTTTCTCTCTTCCAGAAATCTTCTTAAGAAGTTTTCTAGAAGCTCTTGTGCCTTTACATTGCAATCTAGACCTCAAGTATCGGAATTTGGATTTAATATTTTTAGTTCTCTTGGAATTGAAGAATTGTTTATTAGAGGTGACTGCAATATTATTTATTCCGACATCTATTCCCTGAAATCCGTCAGAATTAGAAGGAATAGCAATGTCTCTGGAAAGTATAATATGCAAAAACATTCTATTAAACTTTTTATCATAAATAATTTTCATAGTTTGATAAGACCAATCGAGATATTTCCAGTAGTATTCAGGAATATTTATAGGAATATTTATTCTTCCTTTAGGCATAGTTATTCTAACCTTATCAAAGGAGAAAGTAAAAGTCCTTTTATCAAAATCAAGAGGTATAATTTCTTTATAGATTGGTTTGTTCCCTTTATTGGCTTTAACAGATTTAAGAGTTTGAGAAGCCACTCTGATAGCATTAATAATATACTGAGAAGGAAGATTGAATTTATCTTTGGCTTTGTAATAAGTAAAATGATGAAGTTTGTATCTATTCCTTATATTGCTTTTAAATCCCTGATTAGAAATGTAATAGATTGTTTTGGAGTATTTCCTCATAATATTAATAATTTGGTTGTTACAAGGAATTTTAAGTTTGATTGTAATGACGGATTTCATAGTAATTTATATAATTCCAATATTTATAAACTTAACGGAGGTGACTCTCATCTACAATATAAATATTGTAGTTTCCGAGCTAATTAGAATGAAATTCTCTACAATAAATCCAGCTACAGAAGAAAAGATTAAAAAATATGAAACTTATTCCTTATCTAAAGTTAATTCTATTTTAAAAAAATCTAAAAATTCATTTAACAAATGGAAAAAATTATCCACGCAAGAAAGAGCCAATCACTTTAAAACCTTATCTAAAAAATTAATCAAAGAAAAGAATCATTTAGCTAAAACAATCACTATTGAAATGGGTAAACCGATTACAGAATCTATTACAGAAATTGAAAAATGTTCGTTTACATGTGATTATTATGCAAAAAATGCACTTAATTTTCTTAAAAACGAAATTGTACAAACAGAAAACAAAAAAAGTTATATTAGATTTGAACCATTAGGTATTATTTTATCTATTATGCCATGGAATTTTCCTTTTTGGCAAGTTTTTAGGTTTTCAGTTCCATCATTATGTGCAGGAAATGTTACATTATTAAAACATTCTAATCAAGTACCCCAATGTTCATTAGAAATAGAAAGAATTTTTCTAGAATCAGGATTCCCCAAAGGAGTTTTTAATTCATTAATAATTACATCAGATTCAACTTCAAATTTAATACATAAAGTAAATGCTGTTTCATTAACAGGCAGTATAGAAACAGGTAAAAAAATTGCAGAACAAGCTGGAAAAAATCTAAAAAAATTTGTTCTAGAATTAGGTGGTTCTGATCCATTTATTGTTTTAAACAATGCCAATATCACATTTACATGTCAAAATGGAATTAAAAGCAGATTTATTAATGCAGGCCAAAGCTGTATAGCTGCAAAAAGATTTATTATAACCAAATCGAAAGAAAAAGAATTTATTGAAAAAATAACTAATTTAACACAAAATTTAGTTATAGGAAACCCTTTAGATAAAAAAACAAATATTGGCCCTTTAGTAAATAAAAAACAATTAGATACATTAATAAAACAAGTTAATTTATCATTAAAACAAGGTGCAAAACTGCACACAGGAGGGAAAAGGAAATTTTCCAAAGGTTACTTCTACGAACCAACAGTGCTTTCTAAAGTAAAAAAATCAATGGCAGTAATTAAAGAAGAAGTATTTGGTCCAGTCTTACCTATATTAACTGTAAATAACAATAAAGAAGCTATTAAAGAAGCAAATTCAACAAGTTTTGGTCTAGGCGCAAGTATTTGGACTAAGGATATCAATAAAGCAGAAGAATTAGCTAAGGATATAGAAGCAGGATTTGTAGCAATAAACTCTATTGTAAAATCAGATCCTAGGCTTCCATTTGGCGGTATTAAAGATTCTGGAATTGGCAGAGAATTAAGCAGATATGGTATGCTAGAATTTACAAATATAAAAGCAGTGGTGGTTAATTAATGAAAAAATACTTAGTTCTGGGTGGTTATGGAGGAATGGGAAGTATTGCCGTTCTTGATTTATTTAAAACAACTAAAGATGAAATCATAGTTGCTGGAAGAGATGCAAAAAAGGCAAAACAATTTGCATCAAAATTTAAAAGTAAAAGAGTAAAATATACTAAAGCAGATGCAAATAACATTATTGAATTAATTTCTGTTTTTAAAAAAATTGATACAGTTGTTAATTGTGCGCAATATTATGTTAACCTAAACGTAATGAAAGCATGCCTAAAAGCTAAATGCAACTACCTAGATCTTGGTGGTTTATTCCATATGACATTAAAACAATTAAAACTACATAATAAATTTAAAAAGAAAAAATTAATTGCCATTCTTGGATGTGGTTCTACCCCAGGAATAACAAACATTCT
>CAZPBI010000037.1:0-5456 GCA_964584825.1 Candidatus Woesearchaeota archaeon | reverse complement strand
CAAAATATGGTGCTAATCAACTAGATAAAGTATATGAAATCCATATCTCGTTTGCATCTTACGATTACCTTGAAAAAAAAGATTCTTTTATAATTCCATATTCAGCATATACTTTATTTGATGAATTTACAGATAAACCAGCTTTATTTACAAAAGGTAAATTAATTTTTGTTTCTCCGATGTCAGGAAAAGATAAAGAAATATTCCCACCACCAGTAGGCATAGTTAATTCATTTTACACTTTACATTCAGAATTAGCTACTTTTCCAAATTCATTTAAGAAAAAAGGATTAAGGGAATGTAGTTTCAAAGTTACATTCCCAGATAAATTTGTTGAACAAATTAAATTTTTAATTAATATTGGATTAGGAAGTAAAAAAAGCATTATTTTCAATAACCAAAAAATAAGTTTAAGAGATATAGTAGCAAAAGAGCTTAATAGATTTATCCCTAACGAAATAAAAAAAGTTAATGACATAGAGTACATCAGAGTTTATTTAAAAGGTATTAAAAATAAAAAAGAAATTATCTTAATCTTAGATTGTTTAGCAAAAAGTGATCCAGAAACAAACTTATCAGCTGGTAGTGTTGATACAGGTGTGCCTCCTTC
The DNA here is from genome assembly GCA_964584825.1 of Candidatus Woesearchaeota archaeon. Classification (GTDB taxonomy): domain Archaea; phylum Nanobdellota; class Nanobdellia; order SCGC-AAA011-G17; family JACPIM01; genus CAYIBE01. The sequence continues at coordinate 4,846 of CAZPBI010000037.1, read as the reverse complement.
AATAATAGCACAAATGATAGAAAATAAAAAAATTAAATCTTATGGAGTTCTTCCACCTGAAAAATGTATAGATCAGATTTATTTTTTTAAAGAAATAAAAAAAAGGAATATGGAAATTTATGAAGAAAAAAGGTGGAAAATATGACATTTAAATACAACAAATCATACAAATTATTTAAAGAAATAAAAAAGTATGTCCAGGGTGGTGCCTCATCTGGAACAAGATTATGGAAAAATATTTGTCCTACAGATTTGCCCTGTTCTATTTTTGTAAAAAAAGCATTTGGCTCAAGAATAATAGACGTAGATAATAATGAATACATTGATTACAGATTGGGCTTTGGTCCTGTTATTCTTGGCCATAGTTTTCCAGCAATTCACAAAGCAGTTCATACAGCTGATGAAAAAGGGCTTGTCTATGCATTAGATAATGAAATGGAAATAAAGGTTGCAAAAAAAATTCAATCCATTGTTCCTTGTGCAGAAAGGATAAGATTTACTAATTCAGGAACTGAATCAACTATGACAGCATTAAGGATAGCAAGAGGCTACACAAAAAAAGAAAAAGTCATAAAATTTGAAGGGCATTATCATGGTCACCATGATTATTTATTATTTTCTACGCATCATTGCAGTCATGGAATTTATAAAGAACAATCATCAATAGGGATTCCAACAGTCATAAAAAATTTAATTTATGTAGAAGAATGGAATGATTTTTCAGGTGTAGAAAAAACTATTAAAAAACACCATAAGGATATTGCTGCTATAATTTTTGAACCGGTAATGGCTAATGCAACTGTAATTCCACCAGAACCTGGATTTTTAAAACATCTTAGAGAATTGTGTGATAAATATAATATTGTTATGATATTTGATGAAGTTAAAACTGGCTTTAGATTAGATATCGGAGGAGCTCAAAAATTATTTAAAGTAACCCCTGATCTAGCTACTTTTGCAAAATCTTTAGGCAATGGTTATCCTATTGCATGTGTTGCTGGTAAAAAAGAAATTATGTCCGTTATTAGAAAAGGAGGAGTCTTCCATGGAGGTACTTATGCAGCAAATCCGGTTTCATTAACTGCAGCAAATGCTACTTTAGATTTTATGAAAAGAAAAAACATTCATTCATATATTTTTAGTTATGGTAAAAAATTAATGAGAGGTATCTTTGAAATCTTTGCAGATTATAAAATCGAAGGCATTGTTCAAGGATTTCCCAGTATGTTCCAATTTATGTTTACCAATAAAGAAAAAATTAAAAATTATGATGAATTACTTTATTGTGATTTTAAAAAATTTGCAAAAATCCACACTCCTTTATTAAAAAATGGAGTTATGCTGGACGAAGATCCAGAAGAACCGATGTATATTTGTTATTCTCATAATAAAAAAGATTTAAATGAGACATTAAACGCATTTTATAATGTATTAAAATTAGTTAAAAATAAATAACACTTTGTTTTAACCAAAAGTAAAAGCATTAAAGATAAAATTATCAGAATTTGTTTTTAATTTTAAGTTATAATTATCATATTCTGCTATTATTAGATTATATAACCTTGGTTCATTGATTAATACATAAGATCTTCCACCGTCAAATTTTAGATCATCTCCAGCTTGTTTTTTATTAGCATATTTATCATTAATATAAACTTCTAATTCTAGTTGCCCTTCTAGCGAATCGGCAACAATATTCACAGCACTGGCAGTAAAATTTAATATAACACTAACATTTTTTCCTTCAGCTTTTAAGTGATCACTATTACTTCTCCATTTTCCCTCTAAATAAATAATATCTTTCTTTACATCATCAGATAAGTTATAATCTACAACTTTTCCTAATTTTAATCCTTCTTTGTTTCCTATATTCTGTCCTCTAGGTAAAGCAAATTCAAAACCTGAATACAACTCTGGGGTTTGTTTCAATCTCGGAGTTTTATCCTCTAATTTAGAAACATTTATAGAGACATTTTGGCCTAATTCTTCTAATAATTCCTGTATTTTCATTTCAGTTTCTTCATAAGCTCCTTCTCCAATATGATCATATCTTATATAACCTTCTTTATCAATCACGTATTTATGAGGCCAATACCTATTTCTATATGCACTCCAAGTTAGATAATCATTATCTTGAACAACAATATATTTTATCCCATACTTTTCTATTGCCATCTTAACATTTTCATATTTCTTTTCAAATTCAAATTCTGGAGTGTGAACGCCAATAATAACTAATCCTTTGTCTCCATATTTTCTATCCCATTCAATCAAATATGGCAAAGTTCTAACACAATTAATACAAGTATAAGTCCAAAAGTCTACCAACACAACTTTATCTCTTAAATCTGAGATTTCCAATTTTTCATCAGTATTAAAATAACCTGAAATACCAATCAATTCTGGTGCTTTTGAATATTTTCCTTCTTTAAATTCAATTTTATCTTCCGCAATGCTTTTATTAAATTTCTCAAAATAAATAATAGAACCTACTATTAAAATTACAATTAAAACCAATAAAACCTTCTTATTCATTCTTAATTACCGTAGATGCTAAATATGTTAAAAATGCTGGTATTAATGGTAAAACACACGGACTTAAAAACGAAACCAGCCCAGCTAAAAACGATATCCAAATATTTAACGAACCACCTACGCCAAAGCTGCTTATATCTAAAGCAAGCAATAAATCAGAAGCAAAAGCCAAATTAGCCACTCTGCTTAATTGGTTTGTAAATACCAAAATCCCTAAAAATATCAAAACTACACCAAACACATAATTGAAATATCTTAACCAACTAACGTATTTAGTAATAAGATGTTGAGCTTGATTAGTAAATAAACCTACTATAAGAAAAGGAATTCCTAAACCTAATGAATATGCCAGCAACAAAAAGAACGCACCACCTGGTTGTGTTATTGCTAATGTCAACACAGCACCCAAAATTGCACCAACACAAGGAGTCCACCCCACAGCAAAAGCCGCACCAAAAACAAAAGAGGTCACATAAGAAGATCTAAACTTTTTATTAACCTTTAATTTATGTTCTCTTTCTAAAAATGAAACTTTAATTAAGCCTAATAAATAAATTCCAAATAATATAATTATTAAACCACCAATCCTCCCCAGCCATCTTTGAACTGCTACAGAAACATCAGATAAAATACTTTGCAATAGTACCCCAACCAAAGAAAAGATCAAACTAAACCCCAAAACAAAAAATACACTATTCACAAAAATATTCCATTGCTTACCCATCTGCAACCTTTCTTAACTCTGATAAAGTTTTCTCTTTATCCCATGCTTCCAATGATTTTAAAGCTACTTCACTATTTTTTAATATCACCTTAGTATGCTGATAAGTAACACCATATTTCTCAGCTAATTCCTTTTCATCTTCTGTTACTTCATTATCATTATAATGTACCTGAAAAGCCACAACATTTGAATCATTTAATTCTTTAAAGGCCTCAACTAATTTAGGATGTTCATTTCTGCATATAGGACACCAACTTGCATAAAAGTCCAACAACACAACTTTATCATCATTAATAGCTTTTTCATACAAAGCCTTATCATACCTTAAATATGAAGTTGCTGAGTCCACAATAATATCTAGTTTATCATCAATGTTTTCTATGTAATCATTTGGTAATGGAGAAGAAGCTTGCTCATTACACCCAAATAAAAATAAGCTTAATACAATTATTATTAATAAAATTTTTTTCATAAACCACACCAACACATTTTATCAGAATTTTTAGTACAAAATACCATATCAACCATCTTTAACCCACAACAAATTTTAATTTTATCTGATTTAATTCCACATTCTTCAAATAAATAAATCTTCCCCACAACATAAACTTATAGTAAATCAGTTATATAACCTATCTTTCATATTAAAATAGTAATAATCTTATTAAAAAAAACATTTAAATACTAAATAATTTACTAGATTAGTATGAAACATATTGTTATAGCACCACTAGGAGATTATATGGATGATTTGTTTGTTGGTTTAAAAGAATTTCCTACTGAACGGATTATTCTTGTATCAGACCAATCTAGAAAAGAACAAGCTGAAAAAACAAAAAGAGATTTAGAAAAATTTAAAATTCCTGTACAAATAAAATTATTGAAAGAAGAAGGCCATATCTGGGAAAAAACTTTTGAGGCTATAGCAGAAATCAAAAAAGAAGAAAAAAATAATCCATTATTGATTAATGTAAGTACAGGAGACAGAGATACTAGATGCGCAGCAACATCAGCAGCCTTTGTTAATGGAATTAGAGCATTTGCTGTAGAAGGCAATGAAGCAATGCTATTACCAATATTAAAATTCTCTTATTACAAAATTTTAACAAATAAAAAAATCAATATCATAAAAACAATATACGAAAATACTAATTGTTGTGCTTCCTTAGAAGAATTAAGTAAGATAACAAGCATGTCATTACCATTAATAAGTTATCATATAAATGGGACATTAAAATCTGAAGGATTAAAAGAACTGGGCCTCGTGGAAACAATGGAAAAAAATGGAAAAGTTTCAGTATCCCTTAGTATGATGGGAAGATTATTAATTAAGGGTTATATCAAGTAAAATGTACCATCCAGGAAAAGTAATAGAAGTATTATCACATACAGATAAAAGTATTAAATCTGCAGATGAAACTACACAAGCAATTGTTGAAATGTGGGACGAAAATCATTTTACATTTTTAGTTGATAATAAATTAAGTAAAGATATTAAAAGCGGGGATATTGTTTTAGTAGATTATAGGCCTATGTCTGAAAAATCTCCATTACCATATCATAAAATAATTAAAAGACTCGATGAAA
>CAZPBI010000036.1:0-10403 GCA_964584825.1 Candidatus Woesearchaeota archaeon | reverse complement strand
TCGTGGGCATGGTATAAGATGGCCATTAAGATTTTTGTATACATCAAATATACCAGTAATATTAATTGCTGCATTATTGGCTAATATACAGCTGGTTGCGAGACTTTTAGAAAGTTCTGGTAGACCATGGCTGGGAAGTTTTTCAGGAAATGTTCCTACAAGTGGACTTGTAGCTTGGGTAAATCCTCCACAAATAATAAGTAATTTAATTACTAAATCACTTAGTACTATTGATGTAGCTCATGCGATTACTTATATTATAATAATGATGGGAGGGGCTATTTTATTTTCATATTTTTGGGTCCAAACATCTGGTATGGATGCGCCATCGCAAGCTAGACAAATAATGGCATCTGGACTACAAATTCCTGGATTTAGAAGGGATCAAAGAGTATTGGAACAGATACTAAGCAGATATATAACTCCCTTAACTGTGATGGGTGGTGCTACAATTGGATTTTTGTCTGCTTCTGCTGATTTGCTTGGGGCATTAACTTCTGGAACAGGTTTATTATTGACTGTAATGATAATTTACAGATTATACGAAGAAATAGCACAACAACATGTAATGGATATGTATCCTGCATTAAGGAAAGTGATGGAAAAATGATTAGTAAGGGTTTTATTATATTAATGATATTTTCTCTTTTGATGGCCTTTGCTTGGGATAGTTTTGTATTTATTAAAAATACTGCACATTATGTTCTTGATCCTAGTCTTGGTTTGTTAATAAAGTGGCGTCCTTTATTGGGATTAATAATAGTAGTATTTGTAATTAATATAATTATTACTTTAGTACATAAATATACAACAAACCAAGAAGCGTTGAAAGAATTAAAAGAGAAAAGTAAAGAAATACAAAAACAAATGAAAGAAGCACAAAAGAATCAAGATCAGAAGAAAATTACAGAATTAAGCAAACAATCTTTTAGTCAGTTTAGTGAACAGTTTAAACATTCTTTTGCTTCAATGGGGTATACTGCAGTTCCTTTAATATTATTTTTTAGATGGTTTGGAGATATTTTCAGTGAATTAAATAATCCAAAACTTTTTATAGGATTGGGGTGGCTAGGTACATATTTAGTATTTTCAATCATATTTGGTTCAATAATAAGAAAAGTTTTAAAGGTGCACTAAGATGTTAAAAATACCAAAATCGAGATCGTCAAGAAGGATTAAAGTTAAATTGCCCGGGGGTAGGGTAACTATACACTACGAAAAAAGAAAACCTAAACGTGCTATTGATCCTCATACTAAGGAAATTTTGCAAGGTGTACCTAATTTAATACCTGTAAAGTTAAGAAGGTTGCCCAAAACTAAAAGAAGACCCAATAGACCTTTTGGGGGTGTTTTATCTTCATCTTCTATGAGAGAAAGAATAATAGAAAAATTTGTTAAAAAAAATTATCCTTTAAGTATTGGTAGACTTGTAGTAAAAACTGCTGGTAGAGATGCTGGTAAGATAGGAGTTATAGTTAATATAAATGATAATAAAACTATTTTGATTGACGGACAAGTTAGAAGAAGGGAATGTAATATAAATCATGTAGAAACATTAGATAAAGAAATAAAGATTAAGGGAAGTGCTACGCATGATACTGTAGTTAAAGAATTTAAAGCAATGGGAATCGCGATTAAAGAAAGAAAAATTGGAGAGAAGAAAAAAATAAAGGGAAAAAATGGATGATGAGAAAAGTAAGCTGCTACAGCAGAGATACATTGAATTACAAATTCTGGAGCAGCAAATAAAGGAAGTTCGACAACAAGAACAAATTCTTAATCAACAATTAATGGAATTGACCAAATTAAAGGAAAGTTTGTCTGATTTAGAAAAAACTAATAAGGGAAAAGAATTATTATCCCAAATAGGGGCAAGGGTTTTTTTAAGGGCCGAGTTGAAGGATAACAAGAATGTTTTGATTGGTGTTGGTGCAAATGTAGTTGTTGAAAAAAGTGTTGAGGAAGCGAATAAAATAATTACTATGCAGTTAGAAGAGATCGAAAAGAATATTCAAATAATACATCAACATATAATAAGTGCCAGCGATTATGCAAAAGACATCCATGAGGAATTAATAAAGTTGCAGAAAAATCCTTAAAATTTTTATATTGGCTTGGCTGTGGTTTTATTATTCTAAAAAATATAGTTTATATAATAATGTTAAATGACAAACACACGTAGTATTTATAAATAAATTTATCTTATTTTGAAAAAATGTATGATATTTTAAAATATTATTCAAGAAAGGATGTTCAAAAAGAATTATTAAAAATAGCTAAGGATAGAGAAGTTGGTGTTAGATACGGAGAGAACTTTGGAAAAAGGCCAGACATATTGCAGTTTGAGTCTGATATTAAAGAATTAGCTAAGCAGGGCGCGACTTCTTTTCATATCTCTATAGAAAGATGGAAAAACCCTCTAGATTTAAAATCAGGTTTGAGCAGAAAACAATTGGATGAAATGAGATCTGGATTTGATATTGTGATAGATATTGATTCTAAATTTATTGAACATTCAAAAATTGCTGCATCCTTGATTATTGATGCTTTGAAGTTTAATGAACTTAAGAATGTCCCTACAAAATACTCTGGTGCTACCGGGGTTCATATTTTTATCCCTTTTGAATCATTTCCTAAAAAGGTAAATGGAACAGAGACTAGATTATTGTTTCCGGAAGTACCCATAGCTATTTCAAATTATTTAAAAGATTTAATAGAACCTTATCTTAGGGAACAGATTCTTTCAGTAAGCACAGTTAATGAGATTTCAGAAAGTACAAAAATACCTCTAAATAAATTTATTAAAAATAATCAATTATACCCTTATGCTATTTTAGAAATAGATTCGCACTTAGTTTCTTCAAGGCATATGATAAGGAGTATCTATAGTGTTAATGAAAAATCTAATTTAGTAAGTATTCCTATAGATATAGATCATATAAAAAAATTTACACCAAGAGAAGCAAAAATACAAAATGTAGAAGTAAAGAAAGATTTTATTGACCCTGAAAAATCTGAACCAGAAGAAGCAAAACAATTGTTTATACAGGCATTTGATTATAGTTTAAAACAGAAAAAGATATATGTAATTAAAAATGTTGAATATGAAATACCTAAAGTTGAAATTTCAGATAAGTTTTTCCCAGAGTGTATAAGTAAATTATTAAGCGGAATTAAAGAGGACGGAAGAAAAAGAGCAGTATTTATTTTGATTAGCTTTTTACAACATATGGGTTGGTCTTATGATAAAATTCAGAATACACTGTTAGAGTGGAATAAGAAAAATTATGAACCCTTGAAAGAAGGATATATACTTGCTCAAATAAGATGGTTTAAGAGACAAACAAAAAAAATTCTTCCGCCTAATTGTGATCATGAAACTTATTATAAGAATTTAGGAGTTTACTGTGCTACTTGCAAATGGAAAAATCCTGTTAAATTTGTTCAAGTTAAAGTAAGAGGTGATAAAAATAAATCTAAAAATAGGCGCTAGTTGGTTTCAAAGCTATGGATATTGCGAATATAAGTTTTATTTACATAAAGTTTTAGGTATTGATTTAGAAATTACAAAGAAGGTTAATGAAGGTACTCTAATACATACAAATAAGGAAAAAGAATTTATTAAAGTTGCAGAACCAATAAGCTGGAATAAGTTTCTAGAATCAGAAGAACTTACTATAACTAAGGAAGTTAATTTTGATAATCAGATCGGTGATGTTATTTTATTAGGAAAAATTGATGAAATTGCAATAGACAAAGAAAAGATTCTAATAATAGATGATAAACCTAAAGCCTTTCCTAATGAATCTACAAGATTACAATTATATGCCTATTGCTATTTATTTAAGGAAAAATTTAAAGAAATTAGAAAACCTATTTTTGCTGTTTTAAGAGAAAGAGACAGTAATAGAATTGTATGGCAAAAAGAATATTCTAAATTAGAGGAAGATGAATTTTTTAGAGAGTTTCATAGGATGAAGAATATTTTATTAGGTTTGGAAGATCCACTCCCTACTGATAATTCTAATAAATGTAAAGCATGTCAATTTAAATATAATTGTAAATATTCATTAATTGGTAACTGATGTTGGTTCAGTTGTTAGAAAATAGCAATTATTATGTTAAATAGCTAATTGGTTGATTAATTTTTTGTAATTTCTTGCGCTATAATCTTTTTTATATTCTTGTAAAATTTTTTTTAGTTTTTCTTTATTTATGTTAAATCCTAACTGGGTTATAAATTGAATAAATTGTGTAACATTTTTTGGTTTTATAGAATATTTACATCTCTCAAAGTCTATCATTATAACTTTATTATTTTTTATTAAAATGTGTTTTAGTGGATGGTGCATCTCGTATTTGTCAACTTTTAATTTATCTAGAATTCTACATTGTCTTAAAATCTCTTTAATTATTTTTATTTTTTCATCTTTTGTAGCATGTGTAAAAAAATTTAATATTCTTTCTCCTCTGATATTTTTCATAATTAGTAAATTTTCTGTGCAGAAATACATTTTCGGTCCTATGTTGTATTTGTTTAATATGTTTAGCCAATTGGCTTCATTTTTTATTCTATTAAGTGCTGTAGTATCTTTTCTTTTTGTTTTAATTGCTATGTTAAAGATGCAATATACATGGCTTCTTTTACCACTATAGGACTTCATAACTTATTTTTATAGAAAGGTATTTAAATAAATGACTCAGAATTTATTAATTGAAGAGGGATATAATGAAAAGATATGCATTAATTCTGTTAGTGATTATTTTGTCTTTTTCTATTGTAGAAGCTGTTGCAAATATTAATAATGCATATAATTGGCTTTTGCAAAGACAAATGAATGATGTTTTTGAGGCTTCTTTAACTGCGTTAGCTGTTAGCAGGGCTGATTCTTCTAGGATAACTCCTTATGTAAATTTTATCATTAGTAATAAACATTCAACTGAAGCTTGTTGGCCTAATCCTGTATGTAATGTTAAAGATAGTGCGGCTGTTTTAATTGCTGAAACTAAACTTGGGTTGGGTATAAATGTTGAGGAGATAATTAACTGGTTGGCATCTAAACAAACATTAGCTAGTTTAAGTGGCACATGGAATTTACAAATAGTAACTCCTGATAGTGGAAAATGTTCATTGATGTATCAAAGACAGGGTGAAAGTTTAAGTAGTGAATTTGTTCTTAATGTTGATAAAGGGAAGATTTCTTATGGTAGTTGTAAAGATCAGTATTTTTTTAATTTAAATTCATGCTTAGAAACTAGTATTTTAAATAAGCCTTCTACTATTATAGAAGTAAGTTGTCAATCCTTAAATTCTGCTTCTATTTCTGTTGTTTATAAAGAAGGAAATTCTATTTACCTAACTGGGCAACCTATTTCTACCAGGGCTAGGATAAGAATAAATAATGGTTTTTTTGATAATAAAATAGAAACATTAAATGATAATTGGGCATTAAATGAAGCTAATAGTGATATTAATTCTTTGATTTATTTGAAGAAAAACCTAGAAAGCAGAGTAATCGATCAGGCTTTGATGTACTTGATAACAAAAGAAACATCTTTTTTAAATAGTCTTCTGCAATTGCAGTCTAATTTTGGACAATTTAATGACCAAGGAGGGTTAGCTAATGAATTTAGTAATGGACTTTCTGGACTGGCTTTACAAGAAAACGGACAACATGGAAGCGAATTAGAAAATCTTAAAGAATGGTTAGGTACTAGACAAAAACAAGATGGTTCTTGGTCGAGCGATACTAAAACTACTGCTGTTATTTTATATGGTGTGTTTCAAGGAGGTAGTTTACCAGTTAGTGGAGCACAATGTGGAAATAATATAAAAGATCCCGGGGAGGAATGTGATGGTTCTGATCTTGGTGGAAAGACTTGTTCAAACTTAGGATTAGGGAGTGGTTCATTAACATGCGTTAATTGCGGGATAATTACAACTGGTTGCTCTAATCAGAGTAATAATATTCCAAAATGTGTTTTAAGTAATCCTAAATGGTTAAATACAAATGGTGTAAGTATAAATAGTGCAAGAGGTTCACAAGAAGGGAGAATCCCTGGTGATAAAGTATTGTTAACTGTTGATGGAAATATTTTATGTGGTAATAAACAAATTTTATTTAACATATTTGAAGATGAGCAAGGACAAGATCCATTACAGCAATCATTGGGTCCTGTAAGTTTTAATTCTCAAGAGGGATTTGGGTTTGTTGAATGGCAACCACTTTGGTTTGATGATAATCCTTTGCCTGATGTTACTGGTGATCCGGAATTTTATTTTTTCGCTCAAGTTGGTGGGTCTACACAAACATCATTAAATTCTAGTTTATTGCAAATTACTACACCAACTATTACTGAATGTTCTGATGGTATAGATAATGATAAAAATGGATTTTGTGATACTATCTCTGGTATTTGTATTAATGAATCTGTACAAGAGGGTGATATTGGTTGTAAAAATCCTGATGATCTAATAGAAAATGAAAGAGCATTAGCATGTGTTGATGGTATAGATAATGATGGTGATGATCTAATAGATAACAATGATCCTGGCTGCAGTACGCCTTTAAATTTGGATAATAATGAGGTAGATGGTGAATGCATTGCTGATTGGAGTTGTGATCCTTGGTCTCCTTGTTCTGCTGAAGGAACACAAAGCAGAGTTTGCAGAGATTTGAATGCCTGTGTAATTGAATGTAATGACAACGAAACTTGTATAACTTCTAGGGTTTGTCCTCCTGTAGAAGATGAGATAGAATTGCCAAAGGGCGGTGAAGATGATACTGGTAAGGGGGAAGAGAAAGAAAGTGCTATATCCTCAAATCCATGCTCAATTAATGGAATTTGTGAGCCTGAATGGGGAGAAGATGAAAACAATTGCCCACAGGATTGTTTGCCTATTGAAACTAGTAAGGAACAAAAAATCGAGAAAGTAGATTTTGGTGAAGAAGAGGAAGAAGAGCCGATTGTAGAGGAGGAAGGTAGAAGATCGATATGGTTATATGTTGTTTTATTGCTATTAATTCTAGTACTTTTAGGTACTTATTTCTTTGTATTTAAGAAACCTAGTAAAACTAAGTATTCAAAAACATTCGGATTGCCTACTCAACCATCTAGGGCGCCTATATTTGGACCTCAAAAACAACATAGCAAGTTATTTGAAATACCAAAAGAAACTAAAAAGAGCAAGATAGAAGAAGAATTAGAAAAATCAATTAAAGAAGCAAAGAAATTAATAGGCAAATGAGAATTTTTAGTTGGTTATTGGGCATTTTTTTGTTAATTCCTTTTATAGTTGCACAAAATATAGAATTTTTTGATGAAAGTTATTTTGTAGGAGAAATAGTACAATTAAAGATTGAAATTAATATTGATTTAGTTAAGGATATCGAACCGTCTCAAGCATATATTGCAAGTTTGGATAATAATTTAATTCCTGTACAAATAAACATAATTAAAATAAATAATAGTTTTTATTTAGGTTATTTTAATATACCTTTAGGTTTACAAAGTGGTGAATACAGATTTTTAATTAGGGGGGTGACTTATAGAGATATTGGTATTTTAAAAACAAGAGATTTTGAAGGTTATTTTAAGATAAGCGAAAAATATCATGAATTAATTACTATTTTTCCAGGAGTTATTACATTTTTTCAAGGCGATTCAACTTATAAAGCAGTAAGGACTTCAAATTTTGAAGATGGGGTAATACAAATTAATTTGATAAGTAATAATATTGTAATCCCTTCAATTAATTTATTACAAATACCTGGAAAATCATCAAAAACATTTTATTTAAGGATAATAAAGGATAATATAAAAGAAAGTGGCTTGTATTTTTATAATCTAAATGAAAATTATAGAATTCCAATGTATTTAGCGGGTAAAAAAGTTTCGCAGTGTATTCCACAATGGCAATGTTCTATATGGACTGATTGTTTGAATAGGATACAAACAAGAAATTGTATTGATGTAAATAATTGTGGTTCTGGGTATGATAAACCATTGTTAGAACAAGTATGCATTGAAGATTGTACTCCGCAATGGCAATGTAAAGAATGGAGTAATTGCATAAACGGAAAAGAAAGTAGAAACTGTATAAATGGATGTGGGAATACACGAAATGAGACAAGAGATTGCGGCATTATTTGTAAGGAAAACTGGCAATGTTCGGATTTTGGTGATTGTGTTAATGGAATAAGAAAAAGGCCTTGTGTTGATGTAAATAATTGCAGAACTTTATTTAATAAACCTCTAGAAGAAGAAAAATGCGAAGAAATTTGTATTCCTAATTGGATATGTTCTAATTGGACAGGTTGTGATTTTATAACAAGTAAACAAAATAGAGATTGTTTGGATATTAATAATTGCAATGTTAATTGTTCAAGTGAGGAATGTACTAAAACAAAGGAATGCGAAATAAAACTAATTAAAAATGAAAGTGCTCAATTAAATAAAAAAATTGTATTTTTTACCGACAAGGATAATCAAGATGTTCAAGTAAATTCATTAATTAACGAAAATGTTCCCGAGGATAAAGAATTGAAAGGCTTCTTGTATATTAAGAATGATGGTGATGTTGATTTGAAAAATATTAAATTTTCATTAAGTGGAAATTTAGATGAGATTGTAAAAATTAATGTTACTAAGATAGATATTTTAAAATTGGGTCAAATAGTAGAACAATTTATTTGGATAAATGAAGATAAAAATGCTAAATCAAATAATTATGAGGGCAGTATGCTGATTGAAGCAGAAGATTTTAGATTAGAATTTCCTATTATTTTAAAAATTTCAAAAAATAAGAATGAAATTATAGAAGAAGAAAAATTATTTATTGAAGAAAGATCTGAAAAAGTAGATTTAGATAAGATAAGAAAAATTGAGCCAGAAACGAAAATTAAAGAACATATTAGAATAGTGTTGCCTTACAAGGTAATCGCTTTTATTCTTTTAGTATTATTAGTAATAATAATTTATTTTGGACTTAAAAAACCATATAAGAAAAAAGCTGAGTTTGAGGAATTTGTTTCAAAAATGGATAAAAAATAACTATTGTATTTTTTTCTTTAATAAAGTCAATTCTGCAACTACATTTCTTAAAACCATATCATTTTGATGTAATCTTGCTAAAAGATCATTAAATAACTCACTAGAAATTATTGTAGTAAATACCAATTCATCTGGTTCTAATATTTCAATTGAACTTGGCATGAAATCAAAACAAAATCCTGTTAATTCATTAATATTTTCTACATCAATTTCGTATTCTATAAATCCACTAAACAGGGGCTTATTCTCCATCTTTTCTGCATTAAAAATTCTTTCATTAGAAACATTTAATAATTTTCTTTCTTTTAGTTTTTCTAATAAAAGGTTTAAAGTTCTATCTACATGATCTTGTGGGCTTCCTATAACTTCACTTATTACTCTTGCTTTAATCATTTTTTATCAGACCGTATATACCTATTATCGAAACTAAAAATATGAATAAATATACTATAATGCTTTTTTGTTTAAAACTGCTAGATTTATAAACGGCTTTTTTTAATGAAGTAATTGAGTCATTTAAATTATTTTCGGAAGTTGTATATTCATCTTCAGATTCAGTTTGTATATTTAAAGCTATTTCTTTTTTAGTTCGTGGTGTTTTAAGCAGAGTTTCTTCGTTTTTTATTTTTTTTTGTTTACATAAAGTTTTAGTTAAGTCCTCTATTTCAATTTTTTTTTTTTTTTCTTTGTCAAAACCTGCGATTATTTATTTATTTTTCTCGTCATTATATTTTTCATCACAATTTGGATATATTTGGATAGGAATTGTAAATTCTTGCGTTTTAAATTTTTCATGAACATTAAATTTAGTTCTTTTGCCGACAGAATCACTATCTTTAGATAACCATGCTTGAACCGATTCTTTGTTAGTATTCCCTTTATAGACTTCAAGGTTTATTCTGATTATGTCACCCCATTTTGCTTTATTATCTTCTCCTAAAAAAATGTTTTTAATTTTAATTATAGAATTATTTTTGATTTCTTCTATATTTTCTGGATTTTTATTATTTGGAGTAGGATTACTTAATAACCATTTATTATCAATTAAAGACCAACTTGCTTCTTCGCTACTTCCTGTATAGCTTATTCTATCTATTAATATGTTTTCTGGGCTTAATAAAGAAATACTTTCAAAATCTTCATTATTTAAAAAACCAGTTTTTCCATTAAGGTAAATAACTAAAAAATCATTTTTTTTAATCATTGTTGATTCTAAAACTTGTGTATCTGAAATAAAAATTTTGTGACCAAAATCATCTATTAATTGAAATTTTTCTAGATTGATATGTGTTTCTCCATAGTTATATAATTCTATCCACTCTCCTTCTGGCATTTCTGAACTATCATTT
>CAZPBI010000035.1:0-10428 GCA_964584825.1 Candidatus Woesearchaeota archaeon | reverse complement strand
ATATCCTCATAACCAACAGGCATAACAGCTCTTACCTTTAATATAATTTCTGAAAATAATAGCTCCAAAAATCCTGATTCAATCTTACTAACTGGTTTTATACCTGGCTCCTCATCTGAAGACCCCCCACCATTAAAAGTACCGCCAGATAAAGTTGTCGTAGTTGTAATTCTTGTATACGCTGGTGTTGAGCATGTAACCTGTAAATATGGTCTATTTGAAGGACTGCCATAATCTTTAGAATAAATTCCACTAAAATCTGCATTATCTGAAGTAAAAACAAAACTATAAACATCATTATTATTTACTATTGAAGCAACATCAAATCCATAAAAGAAATTTCCACTTAAAGAATTTATAGCTCCTAAAAATGCTCCATCTATACTCGGCTTATTGTTCCAAGTTATACCAAACTCTGTCCAACTATCATTAGATATACTGTTAAGTTTGATGCACGGATTTATACCATCGTAATTACATAAATTATTTGTAGTCTTTGCGTAGAAAGATGCAGAAATAATTGATCCAGAACAAGAATTAACGTCAAATTTAGTATATATTTGCCATACAGAACTTGAAGCAGTACCAAGATTGTGGCTTGTACTCGCACCATAATTAGTATCTGGATTTCCAGAGTTTACATTTGCATCTTCTATTGGATAAAATGTTAACGTTGTTAATATAGTTGCTGTGGTTGTTGTTGTTGTGGTTGTTGTGGTTGTTGTAGTTCCAATAACAGTATTTGTAGCTAGAACATCTTGTTGTAAATTTTGTACATTAGTAATAGCACTAGTTGATATTATATTGAATGGACAAACATCACAAGCATCATCAACTCCATCACTATCATAATCTAGCTCTGGCGCATAAGCTACTAAAGGGCAATTGTCTACTTCATTATTTACAAAATCGTTGTCAGCATCATCATCACAAGCATCACCAATTCCATCATTATCAGTATCTTTTTGATCAGCATTTCTAATATTTACACAATTATCACACACATCACCTCTACTATCACTATCGCTATCTAATTGATTACTATTGCTTACAAAAACGCAGTTATCTTCTATGTCGATAAAAGAATCTCCATCACTATCAATATCTAAACCGCCGCCACCAATTATTAGTTCGCTGCCATTAGTTTCTGTTGACTCAGTTCCGCCCACTCCAACAAGATTAATTTGTGTTACAGTACCATATACATAGTTATCAACAGTGTTAACACCAGCATCTGATAATTTAATCCATGAAACTCCATTCCAATCATACAATGCTAATGTGCTCTCATTTATTCCTAGGGCATCTAGTTCATCATCTGTATAATATATTTTAATAAATGTACTCTCCATCCCATTTAATATTATTAAATCTGGTATTATCTGAATATATTTATTTAAAGTTCCAAGTTGGAATGCTAACTTCAGATTATCTTCTAATTTCTTCTCCACTTTTACATTACCCTGAATTGGTGTTATTACAGTGCTTTTTGGTGTTATCTCTAATATTGAATCTGCTTCTGAAAAATTTGCGACTGTTACTTGCCCAGGATTTAAAGTAATTCTTAAATTTCTAGTTGTATTGTCGACAAATTTATGTATCAGCCCGCCATAACCAGGTACATATACAGTGCCATTAACAATAGCTGGTGCTGAGCTCATTACATTTCCAGTATTAAAATTCCATGCCTCAGTTCCATCTTCAGTGCTTAATGCTCTAACAACACCATCTGCATTATCAACAAATATTATTGATTCTGCTATTGAAGGCATTTCTTCAACCTGCCCTGGTATTGCTGCACTCTGCCATATCAAATTTCCATCTGTTGCATTAATAGCGTAAACATAAGAATTAGAAAAATCTGTTGTTATTATGATTAATTTATCTCCATATAGTGCCGGTGCTCCAACCCTAGTATTTTGTCCAGCAATATTAGGTAATCTTGCCTGCCAAATTAATGAACCACCATTTTTATCAAATTTCATTATTATATCATTTTGATTTAATCCATCCTCATCATTCAGCACAGCGAATAAATCATTACCTCTTACAGAAATAGTTTTTAATCTAAAATTTCCATCCCCCCAAGCTGTAGTATAATTCCAAACTTGTCTACCAGTACTTTCATTATAAGCTAATATCCTGCCAACAACATGACTGAAAGAAGACAAATAATAAACTAAGCCATTAGATATAGCAGCTGCTCCAGTTTCTTCTGGATATCTTTCAGAGCCAGAAGCTGGATTTCTGAACTTAGGAAGCACTATATCATAAATAATGCTCCCATCATTTAAATCTAGAGCATAAACATGATTGGCAACAAATTCAGCATCACCTGTATTTTTTCCTCCAACCCATACCCTGTTATTACTAATAACTAATGGGTATTCACTAATTGCACCACTAGGAATATTTGTTGACCATAATAAACTTCCATTAATCTTATTTCTGCAAATAACATTATTTATATCATTATAACAAACACTATCTCCGGATATAGCAGGTGTTGAATGTATTATTTGCCCGCCAGTATCAGGATGAGCAAATGTTAGTTTTGTTCCTCTTATTAAGTCATATATGTAAAAATTCAGCATCCCATTTGCATATAATCTATTATTCTCAACTAAAGGTGTGCTCTCGAATTTCTCTCCGCTTACTAGAAGATCAACTGTTTGTTTTATTTTAGTATTATCAGGAGAAAATGACGCATCCCAGCCACTATGCTCAGTATTATCTCCGTACATCAACCAAGAATTTGCACTAACTATCGGCACTAATAATATTATTATGAAGATATAAATTAGTTTCATACACATTTTATAAGATTGCTAGCTATTTAAATTTTTCCAACCGAAAACTATATAAATAATAAGTAGATAAATAAGATAATTAATAAGGTTGTAAATTATTATAAAAATAAGTATAATAATAAGTAGGGATAAATTTGCATATTTTAAAAAGAAAGATTTACAAAAGGGGATCTAGTTACGAAATAACTATACCTTCTCCGTTATTCTTTGGCTTCAACCTTAAAAAGAAGTACTATGCAATTTTTGAGTTTATCAAGAATAGATGGCAAATATCATTTAGTCTTAAACAAAAATCTGGTCTTAACATTATATCAAGAAATATTTACAAAAGAGGCTCGAGTTTTGAAACAACACTCCCCTTGCCCTTAATTCTAAAACTTAAACATGATAAAAATTATTTTGTAACTTTTAAATTTGACGGCGCTTGGATAATTGACTTTGAGGAGATTAATAATGAAAGATAAAGAAATAAAAAAGAGAGTGGCACTTTGTAATTATTATAAACAGAAAATTAAAACAACTTTAAAAGATCTAGAATCCCAATATAAATCAGGTTTAATAAGTTATGATGAATATTTCTTCAAGTTAAGTAAATTCTTAAAGGGTAAGACAGAAAAAGAGTGGTTTAATTACTATGATAACTACATAAAAAAGCTGCAACATCATGAATTAGAAACCCCGAGAATCAACAATATATTAAAATTGGGACTGCCAGCATTATTAATAATATTAACAATATTAGTATTATTCTATAATCAAATTACTGGTTTAGTTATTTTTGAAAATGAGGTTGAACAAATCAAGATATTAAATCTTACAACAGATAAAAACACTAACTTAACTGTCAAACTTGATGATTCACCAAGCTCTATAAAAATATCAGGCAAGTCATATGGCACAGGTACATTTAAGATATATCTTTATCAAAACAATAAAAAATACCTAATAGCAGATCAAAGCCTTAGTCAATTTGAACTTACAACAGGCAAAGCTGTTGCTTTAAACGCAACGGAAAATTTAACGATAATAACAAATGAAACTACCACTACAACTTTATTAAACAATAATACCTTAGTTAATGCAACAACTACAACTATAATAAACGAAACCACTACAACTTTGTTGGAAACTACAACAACAATACAAGGAACAACAACCACTATTCCGATAACAGAAATGTCATTTAAAGACGTATGTAAAGAGACTTGTAGCTTATCTAACATATATAAAGAATTTATTCTGATCATAGAAGTTGATAATATAACATTAACAATAAACTCAATTACATATACAGCAAAAATAAAAAAACTAGAGATTTTAACGAAAAACAAAAAACCTCTTAGTTATTCATTAAACCAAGATCAAAATTGGTATAATGTTACTTTAGATGATATAATTAATAATATATACATAAAAGATTTATCTGGCGATAAACTATATCTAGATTTAATACAAGCAATCCCCCCTCAGAATATTACCTTTGATAAAGCTTATGCAATTGATCCAACAAAAATCAATTTTTCAGAGGCTATCCTTTTATCATCGACAAATGCAAATGCACTATACACATGTAATATATTTGATTTCAAAAATAGTATATGCTTAAATGAGTGGAAATTATCTTCATTTATAGATAAAACATATTCAATAGATATTCCAAAAAAACCAATTGGTATTGCAGAAGCCACATTATCATCAAACATAACCTATAATCTTACAACAAATTTCACAGTAGCCCCACAAATAATATCTAAGAAAGATTTTAAATTTGACGAAGATGTAATACTAGATTTTCAATATATTAAAGATGAAATTTATGATAAACAAAAATTAAATGTAGAAGAGCAGAAAACAATTCAAGGCAATGAATGGAAAACGCAAAAAGAAGACATTAAAATTGAATTATTTAACATTGACGATGAAAAAATTGATTTACCAATTGAAATACAACAATTGAGAGAAGGCAAATTCAACATTAAAATAAAAAATGATAGGGAATTTAAGGCAGGCAAATATAAAGCTATTATAACATTCATAAAGGATAATCAAACATACTCGCTAGAACAAGATTTTAGCTGGGGAGTTCTTGCAATTAATACTCACAAATCTATATATTTACCAAATGAAGATTCATTCATAAGCATAGGCGTCTTAGATGATTATGGTGTTACAATATGTGATGCTGATCTAAAATTGAAAATAACAAATCCCAATAACAAAACAACTATTTTAACAACAAAGGATAACGATATTAAATTAAATGAAGAATGTATAACAAAAAGCTATACTTTAATCCCAGATTACTATACAAGCTACAAAGTTAGTAATGCTGGGGTTTATAACATTAATTTAACAGCAATTACAAAAAATGGCGTTCATTCTATCATAGATAGTTTTATTGTCCAAGATTCTGTTGATTTTGATGTTTCTAGAACTGGCCCAACTAGAATCAACCCAGTTTTCAAATATGTTGTAAATATAACGATAAAAGCAAACAAAAACAATAATGGTTTAATAAAGGAATATGTTCCTGCATCATTTGAAATAACCCCTCAAAACGACTTAGATGTTAAAACTATAGGTGATACTAAAGTATTGTCATGGAACAAAAACCTTAATGCTGGCAGTACTTACAGTTTACATTATGAATTTGACTCTCCTGATATAAGTCCTTATCTATTTTTGTTGGGAAAACTTGAGATTTCATCATTTTCAGAATATAGATATTGGCAAATTGCATCAGACGCTGCAGCCAGCTGGGAAGACGACCATCAAGAAATGTTTCCAATCAACAAAAAAAGCTATGACAACCTAGATACTGGTATAGTAGCGATTGACGTTTGTCAACCAAGCGTTAACCCAGGCACTTCTGCAGTCCAAATAAAATTAGAATATGGAACTGACAGTGGTACTACAGACCAATCTGGAGATGGTGCTGGCACCACAATAAGAGATACTTGTGGTGGCAGAGCATTTAGAATAATTAATAGATCTGCTTTTGCATGTGCAACTGGCTTTACATGCACAGTCTCTACAAATAATGCATGGTCTATAAATGTATCTACAGATAATACAAGAAACACTTGTAATGCTGGTGAGGAAATATACTTAAAATGGGGTATAGAATCTTGCCCATTTAATGGAACTGTTGACATTGGCTCTCACGGTACTGTTTATACAGCATCTGGAACAGCAACATTTAATGATTGGAATGACTCAATACAATCAGTTGATCTATTAGCTCCAATATTTGCACAGAACAAAACTAATATTACTAATCCAAGAACTAGTATAAACGTAAAGCATAACATAAATTGGACTGATAAAAGAAATTTAAGCTATAATGTATTTGAAACAAATATTACAGGTAGTATAAAAAACTTTACTACCAAGTTTAGTCCGCAAAACAAGATGCAGTTTGTCAATATCACAAATAAAACTAGTTCAAATTCTGGTAAATATTATTGGAAATCTTACACAAATGATACAACAAGAAGATGGAACAAAACAAACAGAATGTTTATAACTGTAATGGAAGGTGTTGCTCCAGCATTTTCTCAAAATAGAACTAATAGAACCTTATTTAACCAAAATGAGAATATTAAGTTTAATATAAAATGGACAGATAGCGTTAATTTAGATTATAATGTATTTGAAACAAATATTACAGGCAGTCTAAAAAATTTCACAAAAAGATTTACTAAAGGATTTGAAGAGACTGGAAATAATCAAAGCGCATTTATCAACATTACAAATAAAACCTCAGCAAATACAGGCAAATTTTATTGGAAATCTTATTCTAATGATACTAGTAGTAATTGGAATAAAACTAATAGAATGTATCTTAATGTAACTAAACGTCCAATTTTTGCACAAAACAACACTAATAAAACATCTCCAAATAAAAGAGAGTATGTTAAGTTTAATATAAACTGGACTGATGATATTGGATTGTCTTATAATGTATTTGAAACAAATATTACTGGAACTATAAAAAATTTCACAAAGAATTTTACTGGTTCATCAAATAAAAGTGCTAAAATTAATATAACAAACAAAACAGGTTCAACAGTTGGTAGATTCTACTGGAAATCTTATTCAAATGACTCACAAAGAAATTTTAATAAAACAAATAGAATGTTCATTAACGTAACAAACTCTGTTCCAACACAAGATAAACCGATTGTAAATTCAACGAGCTTAAAAAATACAACAACTGAAGAGCTTCGAGCTTATAACAGAACAACTAGAGATTTGGATGAAGATAAAGTAGTTAACATTTATAACTGGTATATAAACAACACAAGAAAAACCATTATCTTAATGCCTTTTGAATCAAATCGCTCGCGAACAACAGCCACAAAAGATTATAGTAAAGGCAATCATCATGGTAACGTAACCGGTGTTGTTGCTTTCTGGAACAACGATTCATGTAAGCTTGGAGCATGCTATAACTTTAAGGGCACTTTAAATGCAAAAGCAAATATAACTATAAACGCAAGTGCGGATTTTGATACTTTAGAAACAAACATGACTATAGAAATGTGGTTCTATGAAAAAAGTGTTGCTGGTTTTGCAGCATTACTTAGTTCAGATAATCCTAAGAATATTGAAAATACTATAGACATTCAAAAAAATGATAACAATAAGCTAACAGCTGCAATATTTAATGGTACAGCAGGTGGTTGTAGAGTAACTAGCTCGACAACAGTAACTTTCAACACCTGGCACCATATAGCAGTAACCTACACTAATGGCGGCAATGGTAATCTTTCACTTTTCTTAGATAGTATATTTGAAGGTAATGCCACTGGTCTAGATAAAGAATGTGATAATAGAATAGCAGATTTAAATGATAACAATTTTTATCTAGGTACGTTTATTAATACTCCAGTACGTAATTTCAACGGCACAATAGATGAATTCAGAGTTTACAACATAACCTTAACTCCAGAGCAAATTAAAAAACATTACCAATTAAACTATTCAAGAATAGATAAAACAATGACTAAAGTCGGAGAAGGATGGAAAGTTGAAGTAACTCCAAATGATGGCTATGGTGATGGTGTTGCTTCAAACTCAACAACCTTAACAATCTTAACTGATAAACTTCCAAGACTTTATTTTAACTCGACAAATACTACCTCTCCAAATACAAATCAAAATATGAAATTTAATATAAACTTAACAGACAATTTAGAAATTTCTGTAAATTACTTTGAAACAAATATTACTGGAACTATAAAAAATTATTCAACAACCTTGTCAGGAACAACTCAAAATGTCAACATAACAAATAAAACAAGTTCAAATTCTGGTAAGTTTTACTGGAAATCATATGTAAACGATTCAGCAAATCAATGGAACAAAACAAATAGGATGTTTATAACTGTAACTGCTGCTGCAGATAATACTAAGCCATCATTCTATCAAAATAGAACAAACACTACCTCTCCAAATAAAAGAGCTTACGTAATGCACAACATAAACTGGACAGATAATTCAAATCTTGACTATAACATATTTGAAACAAATATTACTGGAACAGTAAAAAATTTCACTAGAGTATTTACTGGAGCGACAAATAAATCTGCTAAAATCAACATTACAAACCAAACATCATCTACTATAGGCAGATATTATTGGAAATCTTATTCTAATGATACAAGTAGTAATTGGAACAGTACTAATAGAATGTTCATTAACGTAACAAACTCAGTTCCAACTCACGATAATCCAGTTGTAAACTCTACGAGACTTAAAAATACAACAACTGAAGAGCTTCGAGCTTATAACAGAACAACTAGAGATTTAGATGATGATAAAGTTGTAAATATTTATAATTGGTATATTAACAGCACAAGAAAAACCCTAGTTTTAATGCCATTTGAACCAAATCGCTCGCAAACAACAGCAACAAAAGATTATAGTAAAGGAAATCATCCAGGCAATGTTACCAATGTTGCTTTCTGGAATAATGGTTCATGTAGATTAGGAGGATGTTATAACTTCAGGGGCGAACAATTTAATGGAAATCAAAACATCACAATAGCTAAAAGTAATGATTTTGATTCTGCTGAGGTAAACATGTCAATGGAAATATGGTTTTACCCTAGAAAACACACATCAAAAACAACCTATCTAGTTGTTTTTGCTGGAGCTAGAGCAATGTTAGCTAAAAATGGAAATGTGCTTAGGGCCACAATTCAAAATGGTACAACTCCTGCTTGTATTATCACAAGCACAACAGTAATAACAAATAATGTTTGGCATCATGCAGCTATGACATACACTAATGGCGGCAACGGTAATCTATCTTTATTCTTAGATGGAGTTTTTCAAGGCAATGCAACAGGCCCGTCACTCCATTGTGATAATAGAATAACCCAGCTTGAAAGCAACCTGCTAGACATAGGCAGAAGAAAAAACGTGAAAGAGGTATTCAACGGCACATTAGATGAATTCAGATTATATAATATTACATTAACACCAGAGCAGATAAAAAAACATGCTCAATTAAATTATTCAAGAATAGATAAAACAATGACTAAAACAGGAGAATCATGGAAGGTTTCAATAACGCCAAATGATGGCTTTTCAGATGGCGCTGAAAAAAATTCAACTGCCTTATTCATTAAAGCTGATAATGTGCCAAGATTCTATTTCAACAATACAAACACATCTATACTAAAAATAAACCAGAATGTTAAATTTAACATAAACTGGACTGATGAATTAAACACATCAATAAACTATTTTGAAACAAATATTACAGGCACTGCAAAAAACTATTCTACTAGAATATCAGGCACTTATACAAAAAACGTTAACATAACTAATAAAACAAGTTCATCAGGCGGCTTCTTTTATTGGAAATCCTATACAAATGATTCAATTAATCAATGGAACAAAACAAATCAAATGTTATTGTTAATAGACGCAATAAAACCATTCTTTAATCAATCTGATATTAATCAATCAAGACCAAATCCAAATAACTATGTAAATATGTCTATAAGAATTAATGATAACAAAGATATTGACTTTGTAAGATTTTCATGGAATGACTCTGGCTCCTGGGTTAATTTTACTTGGTTCAAACCAGCATCAACAACAATATCATATAAAAACTGGACAAGACGACAAACAACAGCTTCACAAGGTACAAGAGTTGGCTGGCGTTTCTTTGCAAATGATACAAGTAGTAATATAAATGGATCTTCTATAGCAGCAAATACTTTTACAATAAATTATCTTCCAGTTGTATTTGCTCGTAATTTAACAGATGATCAATCTGGCACACCGGGCAGGAACATTGATCCAATATCAGGTTCAGATAAGTTCTTCAAAGCATGGTTTAATGTAACTGATAGAGATGGCACTTCAGACATAAGCAAAACATGGGTAAAAATATGGAATAAAACAGGCTCATCAGAATCTAATCCAGTTTACACTAATTATTCTCCTCAACAATTATCTTGTGTTGGCAACACTTGTAGATACAACACAACCTTAAAAATAAGATATTGGGACCAACCTGGTTTTGTTTGGAACATAACTTATTATGCCAATGACTCAAGAAAATTAGAAAGAAAAAACACAACCAATTTCTCTGTTT
>CAZPBI010000034.1:5235-10733 GCA_964584825.1 Candidatus Woesearchaeota archaeon | reverse complement strand
ACTTATTCCGAATATTCTATCTGGAAGTTTCATTTTTATATATTAATCTCCT
The DNA here is from genome assembly GCA_964584825.1 of Candidatus Woesearchaeota archaeon. Lineage (GTDB taxonomy): Archaea > Nanobdellota > Nanobdellia > SCGC-AAA011-G17 > JACPIM01 > CAYIBE01. The sequence goes on along the minus strand of CAZPBI010000034.1, from coordinate 10,681 downwards.
ATTACTATTCTTTTTAGATTTGGATTATTCATTTTAAGGTTTATATAATATTGAAGTAGCCAATAGTATTTACTTATAAATCTTTGGTTGTATTTATTAAGAAACCAAAAATAATTAACACTAAACCCACTATTGAACTATTTATAAATATTTTTTTAACAAAATCAATAAAAAATTGTTCAGGAAATAAATTTATTAGATTATCCGTTTCAGGGTTTAATAACCATAAATCATTATTAAAAAATATTTGATGGAATTTTATAAATATTGGGCTAAATTGGAATAATGATAATATTGTTGTGATTAAAATTAAAAAAATTCCTGAATAAAAAAATGATTTTTGTAATTCTTTTTTATTGATTAGTAACAATACTATTAAAAATACTAATGAAATATAAAATAAAATAATTGTTTTATTAATTAAGTTTTTTACATCTATTAAATGTAATTTTTCTTTTTGGTTAAAAAACTCTGTTGTTAATAACGAATTTGATTTAAAATATGAAATAAGTTGCTTAGTATTCTCTAAAACGCTATTTTTTTCGTATTTTTCATATATTTCAAGTTTTGAAAATTCTTTATCGTAATAATTAATGTTATATATATAAAATCTAAAATTTGCTAAAATAATGAATATTATAATATTAATAATTAATAATATTAGTAGTATTTTTTTCATTTTAACCTATTCTAAAAAATATATTTAATTGTATCATAAGCCTTATATATACTTTGGAAGTTGATTAGCGAATGGCAAAAGTTGAAAGTGAAAGTAGTATAGTGCCATTAAAAGTAGAGAAAAAAGAGGAAGAAGGCGGTAAAGAGGAGGTTTATGACTTGAGTTTTTTAAAAAAGCCATTTTTTTGGCAATTAACAAGTGTTATATTGTTAATTCTTCTCGTTATTAGCTTATTTTCTGCCTTTAGTAGCCCTACAGGTGCAGTTGTTAATGATATAGGAGGAGATGATGCTAAAGAGAAGGTTCAAGATTATGTGGATGCTGTTCTGCAGGATAGGTTTAGTGCTGCTTTAGGGGATGCTGTAGAAGAGGGGGGACTATATAGGATTGATGTCTATATACAAGGACAAACTATCCAAAGTTATATAACAAAGGATGGTAAGTTATTTTTTCCTAATGTTATTGATTTGGATAGGTTTAAGGCCCTAGCTAATGCCGGGGTGGTTGTTCCTACTATAGATAAATCTGGCGCAGCACAATTTGAAGACCTTAATGACACAGTTGAAGAGGTTAATGAATCAGAGGAAAGTGATTAAGGAAGATACTAAGGAGTAATTTCTATTTATTATACTATAATCTACATATAAACCTATAGAAAAGATAATTAATTTCTTATATTTTTAGATAAGAGAAAATGTTTAACATATTTAAGAAAAAATTTTTATATTTCCCAGGTTGTTTTACTAGTTCGGTAACACCTAACATTGTTAATAATTATGAGAGGATTATGGGTTCTTTAAATATTAATTATTTTACAATGGAAGAAATAGGTTGCTGCGGGGCTGTTGCTTACACTAATGGTTATAGCAAGGATTTTAATGATTTATTGGAAAAAAATAGTAATTTAATGAAGGAAAATGGAGTAAATTTAATTGTGACTAATTCTGGTAATTGTATGAGGACATTGGCTTTAGAATATGGAATTCCAGTCCAACATATAAGTCAAATTATTGTGAAATATATTAATAGATTTCCTGTTAAATACGAAGAAGAAATAAGTATATATGACTCTCCCACTTTGAATGTTTACGAGGAGCCTAGACAAATATTAGATGCAATTGGTTTTGATGTTGTTGATTTAGAAAAAAATAGAGAAAATAGTGTTTTATGCGGATGTGAAGGTGGAATGATACAGAATGTACCACAAGTAGCAAATAAAATGACAAAATTTGTATTTGATATATGTAAAACTAAAAAGTTAATTGTAATTGATCCTTTAGCTTATTATCATTTAAAAAATAATGCACCTAAACATATTCAAGTTTTAGAATTGGGCGAGGTATTGGTATGATATCCTGGTTTGAAAAATTGGTTGGTAAAGAAAATATTTCTGATGAGATTGTGGATAGAGAAGTTTATAGTACTGATGCCAGTCAAGTTAAAGGTAATGCTAGAAAAGTTATATGGGTAAATAATGAAGAACAGATTCAACAAATAATTGTTTATGCAAGAAGAAATAAATTAGATATTGTACCTAGGGGGGCTGGAACAAATTTAGTAGGTGCTGTTGTTCCGTTTAATTCTATTGTAATTGACTTTACAAAAATGAACAAATTAATAATACAGAAAGATCATGTTATTGTTGAGCCCGGAGTAATTTTAGATGAGATAAATTCAAGATTGGATGATAAGTTTTTTCCTATTATACCAGAGAATAGTTCTGTTTGTACTATTGGTGGCATGTGCGGGATTAATTCTGCTGGTTTATATTCTATAAGGTATGGGAGAATGAAAGAGTGGGTTATTGGAGTAGATATGATAGATGGCAGAGGGAAGATTAAAAAATGTGGTAATGAGGTAATTGGCATGGAAGGCATACTTGGAATAATAACTAAGGTGAAATTAAAACTTGCTGATAAGGTAATTGAAAGAAGCATGGATCTATTTAAATTTAATAAAATAGAAGAGTTAATTGAGAGATTAGTTGGTTTAAAGTCCTATAAAAATATTATAGCTATAGAGTTTATTAGCGCTAGTGCAGCTGTTATTGCTGGATTAGAAGCAAGACATCATGTTATTATTGAGTATGATAGTTTAGATGGTGAAATAAAAGATTATAATGAAATCGAAAGGATATGGAAAATAAGGAAAGGCTTATTTAAAAAATTAGCAGAGAAAGGATTTGTTTATTTAGAAGATCCTTTATTACCGATCGAAAATTTAGCTGAATTAATTTTATGGTTGGAACATAAAGGCATTCCAAGTTTTGGGCCTATCGGTATCGGTGTAATTTATCCTTGTTTCGATGAAAGAGAGGATATTAAGGAATTTTATAAATTTATTAAAGAATTAAATTGTAAAGTTGGTAATTTATTTGGATATGGAATTTTAAAGAAAGATTTTTTAGATAAAAATCAAAGAGAGAGATTAATAAAATTAAAAGAAGAATTTGATCCTAATCAGATAATGAATAAGAATAAGGTGATTTGATGGCTGGTGTTGATAAATGTATATTATGTGGATTGTGTAGGCAAGATTCACAGTTATTGAAATTAACCGGAAATGAAACTTTAACTGCTAGAGGAAAGGCTTTGTTAATTAAAAAAGATATTTTAGATAAGGTTTTTTATATAGACCCTTTAAATAATGTTACTGTAAAAAATTGTCCCACTAATGTGAATATAGCTGAGGAGGTTAGAATTCAAAGAGAAAGAATGGTAGAACATGGGATGGAAACTAAAGCTAATAGGAGGATGATTGATAATATAAGAGAGTTTGGGAATCCTTACGGTAAATTAAAAAAAGTGGAAATTAAGGAAGTTTATAGTTAGCTTTATATATTGTTTTATTATTATATTAAAACGGTGATATTTTTGAATAGAAGAATAACTATCTTTTTGTTTTACATTTTTCTTTTATTAAGTTTTATTTCTTTAGAAGTTGCTGCAAGATGTCAAGATAGCGATAGTAATACTTTTGGTTCCGCTACTACAGATTCATTAAAAATTAGTGGTAGAGCACGTGGTGGTGTTTGTTTATTTGGATGTGTTTGGGATGATTGGTCTTATGACACATGTATAAATGATAATGAAATAAGAGAGTATTATTGCGAAGGGGATAATTTTGTTTATGATGCTTCATCTACGAGAGTAAATTGCCCTACAGAAACTCCAAAATGCTTAGATGTTGCTGATAATGGTGATAGGTGTGTAGAATGTCTAACGAATGTTGATTGCCCCGCTACTGAGCAATGTGCTAACAACTTTTGTGTTAGTGCAACATGCACAGATACAGATAGTTCTCCAGGACTTCAGCAAGAAGAATTATTTAGGAGTGGCACTGTTACTTACAGAGGTGATAATTATCCTGATAGTTGTGATAGTGATAATCCTAATTACATTAATGAGCAATATTGTACCATAAATAGTGTAAGGAATGTAAGTCACTCAAGTTGTGGTGCTGGAAGAACATGTTTAAATGGGGCATGTAGTTCATGCGCAAACGAGTGTACTATTGGTCAAATAGATTGCATAGTTAATGGAAATTCTGACTATAAAACATGTGGAAATTATGATGGTGATTCTTGTTTGGAATGGGGTACAACACTATTAAGTTGTAGTAGTGGTCAAACTTGTGTAAATGATCGATGTGTAAGTTGTGCGAATGATCCAGCAATCTGTTATGTAAATGGAGCTTATGAGTGTGATGGAACTTCTAGGATGAAGACATGTGGAAATTATGATGGTGATTCTTGTTTGGAATGGGGTACAACTAACTGTCTCCCTGGGAAAACATGTAACTTACAAACAGGACAATGTAGTACATGTAATAATGACCTAGATTGTAATGATGAGAATAGTTTAACTACCGATGTTTGTAAAAATCCAGGAAGTGTAGATAGTTTTTGTGAAAATAATCCTATTGGAGAATGTACTCCTGGACAAACAAGAAGTTGTGGAGTAACAGATGTTGGAGAATGTAGATTAGGAACACAAACTTGTAATACTAATGGACAATTTGCAAGTTGTATCGGTGCAATAGATCCTGCAAATGAAGTCTGTGATAATAAAGATAATGATTGTGATGGAAATGTTGATGATGGAAATTTATGCCCTCGCGGGAGAAAATGTTCTGCTGGACAATGTGTAACTTCTAATTTTTGCAATTCTGGTGCTGATTGTATTGATAATGTAGATTGCACTCAAGATTTATGTGTAAACGGATTTTGTCAAAATCCTTTGGAAGTTGCAAGTGCTAGTTGTGGTTTAAATGGTTTTTGTAATGGAATAAATAACTTATGCGGAGAATGCGTAACTGATAATGATTGTGTAGCTAGAGATCCGAATCTGCCAGTATGTGACAAATCTGGAAATCTGTGGCTTTGTATCACTGGACCAGAAATATTATGTCAAATAGACGAATTATATTGGGAGGATCCAAACTTGTTTACAAGAATAAATACTGTTACTACTTCAGAAATTGTTAATATTTACATTAAAGGTGTTAATTGTGCAAATCAACAAATAAGTAATATAAGAATTGATGAAGATGACCTTATTTCAACTAGTAATGTGGAAACTTTAGAATCTCGGGTATTTAATAATGATGGTATCTTAAGAATCCCATGGCAAACGAAGTGGCAGATAGATGAAACTACTGGTGGTGACATTAACCCAGAGTATATATTTGTAGTAACGATAAATGACCAAGATAATAAAAGTAATCAACTGAAAGTTCTACAAAAACCATGTGGTGATGGAATAATAA
>CAZPBI010000034.1:0-5135 GCA_964584825.1 Candidatus Woesearchaeota archaeon | reverse complement strand
CATGTGGTGATGGAATAATAACCCCGGGAGAAACTTGTGATTTTTTAGATGAAGAAGAAATTTATGCAAATGATAAAGATGCTTGCGATTTTTATGATAATTTCGAAGAAGGAGACGTAAGTTGTAACAACCCTGGGAGCATTAATGGATGCCAAGTAAATACTAATCAATGTTTCGGTGGTAATGAAGAAGGAGAATGCGGAAATAATATTATCAATGCCGGGGAAACTTGCGATTGTGGTAATGATGGATGTAATGAAGATGAATTAAATTATGAAAGTTGTGAAAGTTTAATGGGAAATGGGTATACTGGGCAATTAGGATGTTTTGTAAATGGAAGTGTGAATGAATGTTTATTTGATACTAGAAATTGTTTTTTAAAAGGAGTATGTTCTATAGATAATGTTTATTGGAGTTTTAATGGGATAGATCCTTTAGATGATAATCAAGAAGTCATGGAAAATTGGGGATTGTTTTTGGTTGCCGAAGGTACAGATGGTTGTACTAATGATGATCGAGTTAATTTTAAAATAAAACCTTCTTTAATAACTTTTGATTATGGAAATATGAATTTTGTAAGAAATTTTACTAATGATTTTAAAGCTAACGCATTCTGGTATGCTGTTAGGGATTGTAGTGGTACTAATTGCTTAGGCATTTCAGAGATAGATTTAGTTAATAATCCAAATGTAAGATTTGAAGCACAATTTGATGGACATACGCCTAGAGGTTCTAATTATATAACAATAACTAGATTTGATAGGGATGAAGATTTATGCGGAAATTTCAATATAGAATTAGGTGAATTATGTGATGTTGGTTATGATGAAAATGATCCTGAAGATGATGTCTTGCCAGGTGGAAAAAATGAATGCAGTGATCATGAAGGTGAATTAGAAGACGGTAGAGAATATGAGTGGGGAGGCGGAAAATTAAGATGTGTAGATTGCCAGTTTATTGATACTAAGAGTTGTGAATGTAAAGGTGATGGTTGTGAAGAATAGACCGTGCATAATATTTTGCGTATTGTTAATTTTATTTAGTTATTTTTCTATAGCTCAAGAAAATTGTGAAGATACTAGAAATAATGGAAGATTAGATCCTGGAGAATATTGCGATCCAGGAACAACTGCAGAAGGTGATGAAATATTTTTTGATGATATTAGATCGTGTTTTGATATCCCTTTACCAGATTCTCCTTATACATTTGGTGGTGAACTTGGATGTAAGGAAAATTGCCAATTAGATATAAGTGAATGTGGTGAAGAATCTTTTAGAGGAGGAAATAATTTATGCCCTACTTGTGAAAGTTGTGATGATATCGATATTCCCTGTGATGTTAATTTGTGTATAAATTTTTGTGGCGGAGGAAGTGGCGCTTGTCATTATGTAGGAGATTTTATTGGTAGAGAAGACTGTGTATCTTGTGTAGATGTAGATTCTTGCGATGATTATGATGTTGCCAGTTGTGGAAGTAATGGCAATGATGCTTGTAATTTGGCTGCTAGAGAAAACTGGAATGGTTATTTTTGTGAGTGGAGCGAAGGGCAATGTAAAACTAATAGGGATTGTAGATGGGATTGTGAAGGAATTTATGGGCCTTGCGAAGGTGATGGCTTTAAGTATAAATCTAAGGGCAGTATAGCAGAATGTATATTAATAACTGCTGAAACAACTAGCGAAGAAGATTGTTTAAGTACAAATCCTTATGTTAACTTTCCTGATAAAGTGGCTTGTGGATTACATGAAAAAAATTTTCCCATATTTACGTGGTTTAATATTATAATTAGTTTATTACTATTATTTTTATATTATTTAAAAAGGAACTTTGATACATAAGGACCATCTTTTTTGTATCCTAGTTTATTAATGAAATATTGATGCACCCCTACCCCAGAGATAATAATAATTTTATTTTTATTATTTTTTAAAGCAATTTTTTCAGCTTCTTCAATTAATTTTTTACCTAGGCCTTTATGCTGTACTATTCCTTTATTACCTATTCTTGCTGCTGGACCATAAACATGTAATTCTCTTATTAATGCTGAATCTTTTTTTATTTCATTTCTTAATTGCTGAAAAGGAAATCTTAATCTGCAAAAACCAAGAATGATGTCATTTTTTATATCTTCAAAACTAATAAAAAATTCTTTACCTTGGGATGCATTGTATTCTAAAGTTAATAATTTAACTTTATTCCAGTCTATGAATTTATTCATCGGTTCTCTACATCTTATACACTGGCATCTTATCCCTTTTTGATTGCCCAATTTTTGAACATATTCTCTTAGATTTGTTTTAATAGTACCAGATGCTATAAATGTACTTGGAATGTCACGTTGAATTCTTTGAATTCTAAGATATTTAGGAACAAATTTTTTTGCTTCTGCAATTATTTCTGCTGCTTCTTCTGTAGTGACAGGATTATATTTACCTTGTTTCCATAAATTGTATAAAGGAGTACCTGGCATTACTAAACAAGGATATATTTTTAACATATCTGGTCTAAAATTAGGATCTAGAAATAATTTCTCTAAGCCTTTTAAATCTTTTTTTCTATCTTCTGTTAAACCAAGCATATAATGAAATGCTAATTTAAAACCTAAATCTTTTAAAATTCTTATTGAGTCTATGGAGTCTTGTACAGTGTGCCCCCTTTTTACAAATTCTAAATCTTCATCATAAACACTTTGTACTCCTAATTCTATTTTTGTACCACCATAATCTAAGATTTCATTTCCCTCCTTTAATTTTCCACAATCTGGTCTTGTTTCTATTAATAAAGAAACACACTTTACTTTGCTGATTTCATTTCTTAATTTTTCATTTTCTAAATCTTGAAAATTTTTATCTTTTAACATTAATAGTTTTTGATGAATTTTTTCTATTCTTTTTGCATCTTGAAAATTGTCTGTTGGCAATTCAAAGAATTCTTTAAATTTTTCAAAATCTAAATTATTCTTGGTAAAGAATATTTCTGAGAAATCGTTTAATGCCTTGTAGATGTAAGTAATAAATCTTTTTTTGTATGTTTCTGGTAAGAAAGTAAATGTTCCTCCCATTACAATAATTTCTACTTTGTCATATGGTTGATTGGTCAAAGTATAATGTTCTATCCTGTTAAATATTTGTAAATAGGGATCATATTTATTTCTTGCTGCTCTTCTCGATGCTGGTTCATTTCCTGTATATGATTTAGGAACATTCCCAAAAACAGAACCTGGGCCTCCTGGACAGAAAATACATTGTGCTTGCGAAGGACAATTTGCTGGTACTGAAAATAAAGCTATTGGTGCAACACCTGATAAAGTTCTTATAGGTTTGGTTATTAATAGTTTAGATAATTTTTCTCTTTGCTGGGGTGTAGAATTTATTAATAACTGAATTTTTCTAGGAAAAAATTTTGATTTATATTTTTGTGATATTTTTGTTATTATTTTATTTAGTTCTTTCTGTGAAGAAATGTTCCTATTTTCTAGTTCTTGAATAATTTCTTGGGTTAATTGTTGCATAAATCTTATATAAAAGATAAGATTTATATATCCTTTGGAACATAATTATTGTTATGAAGAGGAAATTTAATTGGACTTTGGTGTATGCTGTAATATTGATAATTATATTTGTAGTTGGTATAGGGATTATCATATTTAATTCTTCTTTGTACAGTAAAGAGATAAGCAAGAATAAGATTGTTGTTATACCTATAAAGGGCACTATTGCGTCTGAAAATGGAAATGGCGATTTTTTTAGAGGAGGGACTATAGGTTCAAGTTCAATAGTTAATTTTATTGAAAAGGCTGCTAAAGATAAAAATGTGAAAGGCATTATTTTAAGTATTAATTCTCCTGGCGGTACTGTAGTTGCTAGTAAAGAAATAGCAGAAGCTATTAAGAATGTTGATAAACCTGTTGTTGCTTTGATTAATGAAGTAGGAGCTTCTGGTGCTTACTGGATAGCTAGCGCTGCAGATTATATTATAGCAGATCCCTTAAGTGTTACTGGAAGCATTGGCGTTATCGGAAGCTATTTGGAATTTTCTGAATTATTTTCTAATTATGGAGTTAAATATCAAGAGATTAGTACTGGGAAATACAAGGATTTAGGAAGCCCCTTTAAGAGTTTAAACAATGAAGACAAGAATGTGTTAATTGGGAAATTAAAGATAATACATGATTATTTTGTTGATGATGTTAGCAAAAATAGAAAAAGAGATTTAAGCAAGTATGGCAATGGATTATTTTATTTTGGGATGGAAGCCAAAGATATCGGATTAGTAGATGAACTTGGTGGAAAAAATGAAGCTATTGCAACTGTTAAAAAATTAGCTGGAATTGAAACTTATGAATTGGAATTTTATCAAAAACAAAGAAGCATATTTGATATATTAAATAGAATTACAGAAGATTTTGGCTATAAAATAGGTGAAGGTTTTGGTGATAGGTTATTATCTAGAGAAGATTTTGATATTAAGTTGGAATAAAAGATTAAATTATTAATGGGCTTCGCGATAAGTAGCTCCTAGAATAAATCAATAATAAACAACTTGTTATAAAATAGATATTTAAATAGATTTTAATTCTGTTTTTTTTCTTCTTTAGGTTGAATTCCTAAAGCTTCTTCTATTGTATGTTTATTTTGTTTTATTATTTTTAAATTAACTTGTACTATATTGGGGCCGATTGTATTGCCTCGAACTGTTTTTCTTAATCTTACTCCTTTTTTCTTTATTCTTACTCCTGGACCAGAACTTAATAGTGCAGATTTTCTATTTGCAGTAGGAATATCTGGTCTCATAGGAAATCCTGCATTATCAGAACCACCTGTTATTTGGAATTCAAATTCGCTTAAACCAAGATATGTTCCTGGAACTTTGTCACTTATTTTGAAACCTGATAAATCTGCTTCATGAAATTTTGAATAGCTTTTTCCTGTTTTAGGATTGTTTATTACAAATTTAATTAATGGCATTTTTACCTTTCTCTTTTCAAAACGGCACGACGTACTCCAAGCGCGGAGTCCGAGTCCTGAGGATCCCCGTCGCAATAGAGGTAAATCCCATCGGAGTACGCGCTGAACCCCTCGACGGCATCTTGTCTTGGATACCTATAGTAAATACTTCCTTGCGGAGTGTTTTT
>CAZPBI010000033.1:3088-10879 GCA_964584825.1 Candidatus Woesearchaeota archaeon | reverse complement strand
TACTGGACGAGGTCCATCGAGCGAAACGTAAAAGACGCCAGGGTTTGGAGTCGATAGAAATCGAGATATCCATGAATAAGGCGGTTGATAAAGTGGCAGTGTAGGAAAAATTAAGCAGGACAGATTCTGTTACATTGAAATTTAAAGCAGAAGATTTAAGTGATAATGTTTTTGAATGTAGATTTTTTTCTGATATAAATAGAGTGTGGGAAGCTGATGATGATGTTATACAAGTTGCAAGCGGATCTATTCATACGGGAACTGCAGTTGATCTACCTGATGGTGTTTATCATTGGAATGTTGAATGTAATGACGGAGAAAATATAGTGTTTGCACCTTCAAATAGAACATTTAAAGTTGATGAGAATGATGCTCCTGTATTAGAAGAAATAAATGATATTAATGTGAATGAAGGGGATATTGTCAGAATTATTGCTGTTGCAAATGATCCTGATACTAATGATGTTCTTATTTATTCGATAAACGATAGTAGATTTACCAAAAATAACAATGTATTTACATGGCAAACTGGGTTTAATGACGCTGGGGCTTATAAATTTAAAATTGGTGTTAGTGATGGCAGATTAATTGATGAACAAGAAGTTAATGTTGTAGTAAATAACATTAATAGAGAGCCCAAATTCAATAATTTGATTACTTTGCAAAGAACTAATGAGGATGTTCCTTTTACAATTAGATTAAGCGATTACTTTAGCGATCCTGATAATGATGCTTTAATTTATAATGTTGTTGATGGCGGGGAGCATCTTACAATTTCTATTAATGAAAGTGTTGTAACCATAATTCCTGATAAGGATTTTTGGGTGAATACAAAAATTAGATTTGGCGCTAGCGATACAATAAATTCTGTTAATAGTAACTTTGTAGATGTTATAGTAAATCCTGTGAATGATGCTCCTTTAATTAATGATATCACTAATATAACTGTTAATGAAAATGAGGTTGTTGAGATAATTCCAAGAGCTACAGATGTTGATGGTGATACTTTAACCTTTACTATTAATGATAATAGGTTTACTAAAGTTGGAGACTTATTTAGATGGTTGCCTGAATTTAATGATTCTGGAGAATATAACATAGTGATAACTGTTAGCGATGGTAATTTAACAGATTCTACAAGTTTTAAGGTTATTGTAAGAAATAGTAATAGAGCACCAGTTGTTAATAATATAGGAAATCAAATTACAGATGAAGATAGTATTTTAGAATTAAATTTGGGTTTATATTTTAGCGATCCTGATAATGATGCTTTAATTTATAATTATGAAGGAGGAAACAATTTAGATATTAGATTTAATAGCAATACTGCCGTAATAACACCTAAAAAAGATTTCAATGGAGAGAGTGCACTTAGAATTGTGGCATCTGATGGTAAAGATGATGTAAGAAGTAATGAGTTTGAGGTTTTTGTTAATCCTGTGAATGATGCTCCTGTATTAGAAGAAATAAATGATATTAATGTGAATGAAGGAAGTTTTGTAGAAATAAGACCTAAGGCTATTGATGTTGATAATGATACAATAAGTTATAGTATAAATGATGCAAGATTTAACAAAGAAGGAGATGTGTTTAAATGGCAAACTGGGTTTAATGATGCCGGGACTTATATTATAAATGTTAAAGCAACAGACGGGATATTGGAAGATGATATTAGCGTTAAGGTTATTGTAAATAGCTTTAATATTCCTCCTAAGTTTAATGAAATCTTAACAAATAAATTAATAGAAGATGGAGGTATACAAGAGGCTGGAAATTTAAACGCTAGCGATGAAGATGGCGTCATTGATAGATTTGAAGTTGTTAATGGTATAGGTTTAGATTGCAGCATTAAAGAAGAAGTAAAATTATTTGCTAATCCTAATAAAGATTTCTTTGGAAAAGGCAAATGTATTGTAAGAGTATTTGATAATGAAAATGGATTTAGTGACAAAACAATAGAAATTAATGTTGAAAATGTACAAGATAAACCTGAGATAATACAAATATTTCCAGATAGAAAGATAATAGAGATAAACACTAATAAAATACAGAACTTTTTTGTGAATGCAAAAGATGTTGATAATGAAAATTTACAATATGAATGGAAATTAGATGGCATGGTAGTTTCTAACTTTAATACTTATACATTTAGTGCTGGAAATTCTGAAATGATGCATACTTTAATTGTTAAGGTTGCTGATGGTAAAGATAGTGATGAAAATGAATGGACAATTAATGTTACTGAAATGATTATCGAAAATCCTTTAAAAACTTGCCAAGAATTAAATGGATTTGTATGTAGCAATAATCAAGTATGCAATGGTATTTTATTAGATGCTTCTGATACAAATTTATGTTGTAGTATAAGTTGTAGCGATATTGTAAGGCCTCCTGCGAATAATAGTCATAAAAATTTAACAAATTTGGATAGATGCGAGAATGGAGAAGTAGGTAAATTAGAAGTTGAAATAAAAGAACCAGATAATGGAGATGAATTTTCTCCATTAGATGAAATTGAAATAGAAGTTAATGTAGAAAATAATAATGATAAAGATAAAGATATTGAAGTTGAGGCAATTTTATATGATTTAGATGAAGATGAAAAAGTTGAAAAAGTAAAATCTGAAGAAATTGAAATTGATGAAGATGAAGAGGAGGATGTTTCTTTAGTATTAAAAATTCCAAATGGAGAAATTGATGAAGATCATGATTATATTTTATTTGTTAAAGCTTTTGAAGAGGGGGATGAGGATAAACAATGTAGCGAAGATGAAATTGATGTTGATATAGAAAAAAAAACTAATGATGTAAGAATTGATAAATTTTTAGTTGAACCCGAGATATTAACATGTAATAGTAGGATACTGAATATTACAGCAGAAGTCATAAATGTTGGATCTGAAGAAGAAGAAGACATAGTTATTGAAGTAAGTATCCCGAATTTGAAATTAAGGGAAGAGAGTGGTTTTTTTACATTAGAAGATCGTGATGAAGATGAAGTTTCGGTAACTAAAACAATAAAATTAAGGATTCCTGATGATGCTGAAAAAGGACAATATGAAGTAATAGGTAAAGTATTTTATGATGATAATAGTAAAGAAGCTACCAAAGTTAGGACAATAACCATTGGAGAATGCAAGGAAGAAAAAATCATGCCATCGGCTGCCTTTGTTAATTTTGATAACAATGAAAAAATGCCTGGAGAAAGATTAGAATTTACAATAGTTTTAAAAAATAATGAAGATAAGTTTAAGGAATTTACAATAGCAATAAGTGACAATGGATTAATTGAAGGTAATTCTATTAATGTTCTTATACCTGGGGATAGTGAAAAGGAAGTAATAATGGGTGCACAAATAAAGGATAATACTGAAGAAGGGGAATATAAAGCAGAGATAAATATTTTTGAAAAGAAAAATTTAATTAAGAAACAAGATTTTCTAGTTAAAATTAGTAAGAAGGAAAGTATAAAATGGCCTATAAACCTTTATATTGTAGATTTTTTACTACTATTAATACTTGTTTATTTCATTAAAATTTTAGTTACAAATAGAAATATTGTTAAAGAAAAGTTACCACCTGTATTATGAACAAAAAAATTATATATTTTACTACTATTATGGCACTAAAATGAGATTATCGTAACCTTTATATAGTGGTTACAGGTTAAATTTTATATTAAAATAGCGATATTTGGGGGTATTAATGATGAAATGGTTTATTGGGATATTATTCACAATTATTTTATTTGGTTTAGCATTAGTAAGTGCTGCAACTACAAATTTGGAAATTCAACCTATATCTATAAATTTAAATGGAAATCCTGGTCAAACTATTGATGTTGCTGTACAAGTTAAAAATATCGGCACAGATACTGTTCAAATTGTTAGGGTATCAAGTTCTGATTTAGAATTTGGAAGTAATAAGATAAATGCACCACCTGCTGTAACTATTGCAAGTATAGCACCTGGTCAAACTAAAACTGGAACACTTAGAGTTACAATTCCATCTATATTATCTGGGGCTTATGTTGGAACTATATCTGTTATTGATGCAAATGACAATGTAAATCCTGCTAAAACTGTAATTTATACGATAACTGTTAATGCTGTGAATGGGATAGATGTATTAAATTTTGATCAAAATACAAAATTAGAGATTACTGGACAAGAAGATGAAATAAGAAGTGTAACTTTCCAAATTAAAAATACTGGAAGTACTACTTATACACTAGATTCCGCGTCTTTTACTTATAATCCTGCAGATTTTAGTGATGGCGATAAATCTATTACATTATCTTTTACAGGCGGAGAAGTAAAGCCTGGTGAAAATAAAACAATAACTTTAACTGCAGATATAGATAATGGAATTGATGTTGATACTTATGAAGGATTAATAACTGTTAAATCTGGAACTGCTACAGATACATTTAAGTTAAGTGTTGTGGTAAGCCCAGAAGTATGTGAAGATGGACCTGTTGGTGATGAATTAAGATTAGATGTTAGTGAACCAGATAATGGAGATGATTTTGCTCCCGGGGATACAATAAACATAGATGTTAATGTAGATAATAATGGGGATAGAAAAGATGTTGTTGTAGAAGCTTTCTTGTATAATGTTGATGAAGATGATGAAATTGAAAGAGAAGAAACAGATTCTGAAAGAATTAGCAGTGATGATGATAAGGATTTTGAATTTGATCTTAAAATTCCATTTGATGATGAAATAAGTGAAGATGATAGTTATATATTGTTTATTAAAGCTTTTGAAGAGGGGGATGAGGATAAACAATGTGCTCAAGAACAATTAGATATAGAAATCAAGAGAGAATCTCATGATGTAAGGATACAAAATGTTAATATAATCCCTAGTAGTGCAAAACCTGGGGAATCTCTTGATGTTTCTGTGAATTTTGTAAATGTAGGATCTAGTGAAGAAGACGCTGTTTTTGTTAGGATAACAGCAACAGAATTAGGGTGGGATGAAACTTCAACGCCTGTTGATTTAGAAGATGGAGAAAGTAAAGATAATGATGGAGTTGCTAGATTTATTGGTTTATTAATTCCTAGGGCTACTGAAGCTGGGGCATATTCAATAACAGCCACTGTTACTTATGATGATGGAGATAAACAGTCTGATGGATTTGGAACTTTAACTGTTGTAGAAGGTGAAGCTCCTGTAGAGGAAAATGGAGAAAGTACATTAAGATTACAATCTGTAAGCGATACAGGAAATAATGCATTTGCTGCTAGTGTTGCTGTGGTAAATGATGGCAGAAGGGCTAAGACATATGATTTAAGTGTCGATGCAAGTTGGGCACAACCTGTTGTTACACAAACATTTACTGTGAATGGTGGAGATTCTAAGATAGTACAATTATTAATTAACGCAAAACAAGATACGCCTAGTGGAAGCTATAGTGGTATAATTAGTTTAAAAGAAGATGGAGAAATTGTTGATACAGAAACATTCAATGTTGCTGTAAAGGGAAAAGAACCAAGCAGAGTAACTGGATTTGCTGTAAGTGATTTATTGGGCGGAACTGGCGGAACAGTGTTGTTTGTAATTGTTGACATTATATTGATAATTATAGCAATTTTCTTTATCAGATTAATTTTTAAATCTGGTAAAAAGAAACAATCTAGAGTAGCAGAAAAAGTTAAATTATAAATTTTTATTTTTTAAATAATCAAAAGGATGAAAGAAGTTTATTTAATAGAAAAACAAGAACTTATAGCAATATTAAGACAATACGAAAGTAAATCGTTAAGCTTAATAAAAGATACTAAGATTAGAGATGAATTGGCTAATGAATTGCATGGGTATTTTGGATTAAAATCTCTTACTCTCGAATCTTACCTAAACCAACCAATAGATTCTTTTTTAAATGAACTACCTAATAGGGCTCGGAGTGCCTTACGAAAACTTAGTATTCATACTGTAAAAGATCTTACAAATGTCTATGAGACTGAGCTTATGGGAGTAAGGAACTGTGGTGAAGCTACAGTAAGTAGTATAAAAAAAGTGATACTAGAACCTGTTGGATTAGATTTCAAAACTGATCAACCTATTTTGGATTTTAAATGATATTAAATTATCTTCTTGAATTAAAAATTGGAGAAAATTATCATTATATATTAAGACCTTATGATGGTGATCCAAAAGTTATAGAAAGAGCATATTCCCCTATTGAAGGCATAATTGAAATTGAAGGAAATCTTGGAGATATTGTCACTTCTGTAAATGAATTCAGAAAACTAGTAAGCGATAAACCAAAACCGGTTTTACATACTATATTTGATAAAGGTAAAGATAAACCCACTAAAGTTAACTTGAAAGAATTTAGAGATATGATTGATTATTATGCTAGTGGATATAAATAACTAAGCAGCATTTCTTATATACTCAATTCCTGGTTTATTTAAAATTTCTTGTCTTATCCTTGGATCATACATTTCTTTTAAAATTTCTGGAAATCTAATTATTGGATAAATTCCTGTTAGAACTGCTGCTTCTAAATCAACTTCTTTTTCATTTTGAGATTCATTTGCATACTGCCTTCTTTTATGTGCTCTTTCATGGGCTTTTGCAAATTTTTTAATATCTTCTTTTGCAATTCTTTTTTTATGATTGTAACTTTCTTTTCCTAAAATATTTTCTAATTGATTTTGTCTTATGTAATTAATCGCATCAACTAATGCTTGCGGAATATTTCTTAAAACGTAAATTTTATCATTTGAAGGAACATAAGCCCCAAGGATAATGCCGTTATTTGGTGTTCCTAAGTTATCTACATAAACAATGTTATCATTTTCTTCTAAATAAGATTCTAATGATCTGTTTGGTTCTTTGCCATGAGTTTTATAAAAAGCTTTAGTTATTTTTTCTTGGTACTTTATTAGTACCTTTGGTAAATCTTCTGGGTTTCCTTTGTAAAATGCTCTGTAAGTTTCTACTCCATTTTTATGAGTATATCTAACTATTTTTAGTGAATTATCGTTATATACTTCTCTTATTTGGTATTTTGACATTTTATGCTGCCTTCTTTATATATCTCGAATGGTTGGAATTTTTAATACTTTCGAATAAGGATCTTCCTTCATATTTATGTTTTTCTGCTAATTCTTCTGCTATTTGCTTTGTTGGTTGTGGCATTCCCATCCAATGAGCGAACCAGTGACCAAGCTCATGATTTAATATATTTTCATCTGCTGAATTTACTAATAAAATTCTATTTTCAGATGGGATAAAAACCCCTAGAACTGTAAACATATGACCATAACCATCTGAACCACCACCTAAAGAACCATCTGGTACTTGACCTATTTCTGGTAATATTGCCTCTAATGAAATATTTTGATGAAAATAGTCTTTTTTATCTTGTTTATTATATAATAAGAGTAATGCCCCTTTAAATATTTGTTCCTTATCTTTTCTGTTAAATATGATTTATAGTTATTTAGATATGATATTGATATATAAACTGATAATTTATTATTGTAATTAATTTCATAAATATTATTTTTTACTGGTTTAATTGTAACATTTTCTAAGATATTTTCAAGTTTATTTTCTTTGTGCATCATTTTCTTTTAGTTTATTTTCTAACCTTTTTATTTTTTCCTTTGTTCTTTTTAGTTTTTTATTTGATATTTCAACTAAAAATTTAATGTATTCTTGATTTAAATTATTTGTTAATATTGTTTCTATTTTTTCTGTTGATTTTAATTCTACTATTATGTTTTTTAACGATGTTACTGATGATTTTTTGAATCCTGCCTGTCTTGCTAG
>CAZPBI010000033.1:0-3078 GCA_964584825.1 Candidatus Woesearchaeota archaeon | reverse complement strand
AATTTTTACATTTTACATGTATTATTGCTGGTTCTTGTAAAAAATGTGCTTGTTTTTCTTTTTTTAAAATATTTATTATTTCTTCCGAGCATGCTTTATTATGGGTTTTATAAATCCATTGGGTTTTGTTTTTTTGCCATATTTCTGGAGTTTTTAATAATACAATTCTGCCTGAACATGATGATGTAGTTTGATAATCTGGATGTTTATTAGTAAGATTTAATAAATTCTGTATATCTTCATCTATAAATCCTTGTTTTGATTTATCTTTCATATATTTATTAAGATTAGTTTAAAATCTTTCTTCCTAAATACACAAGATTATATATTATCAATTAAATTTGCCCATCGTAGATTCTCTTAGCTCCTTTCTTATTTTTTTAATACATTTTTGTAAAGTCCCTTCTTTTTCATTTGAGAATAAACCTTCTAATGCCGTGATACATATACTATATATCAACTGTATTGTTTTAGTGTTATGCTTTAAGTGCAGACCAGGATAATATAATCTAATTCCTTCTCTTTCTTTTATTAAATAATCTTTTTCTATATCACAATAATCTTGATCAAATGAAGAAGATTCTATAATTATTAAATCTTCACTCATTTTAGAACCCATAAAATCTTGATTATCTAGCAAATTATATATTTTATCTGACAAACTATCACATGGGACTTCGGAATAAAAATCACCTAAGTTTTCATGCATTAAGCTAGGAGTTTGTTGGATTAATCTTTGATATGCTTCGCTTGTTAAGATTCTTAATCCTTCTTTGTCAAAAAATAGTACATTATATCTGTATTCTGTTTTATTTTGTAAATTTTCCATATCCTTTATATAATTTTTTTTATGTATTTATATTTGTTATTACTTATTAATAATCTTTTTTGTATTTTTGTATATGGAGTGAGAAATTTTTTGTTTTTATTATATATCCTTTTGCTGCTATGCTTATTAAACTACTTAATAAGCAATCTTGATGTAATTCATATGTAGAATCTAATATCACTTGTGAATTTTTTAATAGTTTTGTATGTAGATTAATACCATCGTAGTATACTTCTGCTATTTTTACTTCTGATTCTGACATTTTTAATTATTTATAAGGCAGAGCCAGGATTCGAACCTGGGAATTTGCAGATCTTAGAAAGATTAACCGCTATCTACCAAGCGAACTGCAGGTTGGACATCTTAGATTCGGTCCCCTTAACCGTTCCCATCCATTTGTTTATGGAACTTGGGTACTCTGCCTTTATCTAATTATTAAAATAGCCTTTTAAATAATTTTCTGAATGTTCCTAATAAAGTTTTGTTTTTTACAATTTTATAAGCTCTATTTTTCTTTGATTTTGCTAAATTGAATTTAGATATTAAATTTAATTTATTATAGCAAATACTTATTAGGATAGGCTAATATTATAATATAAGATATATTTTATATGTTTATTCAATTATTAGATAATTTTATATTGATGTATTATAATCTAATAGTATGCAAAAAAATGGTGTAAGTCCTATAATTTCTGTTGTTTTGTTAGTAGGGTTTACAATTTTATTGACAGTTTTATTGACAGTATGGAGTAAAAACATATTTAAAACTACTTCAAAGGATACTAAAGAGACTTTAGAACAATTTAACATTGAGAAGCAGATTAATTTAATTATAGAGAATGCTAGCAGCAGTTCTCCAGAAGGAACCATTGGTGCATCCCTTTGTGATCCTTTACCTTTAAAGGTATTTAAGTTTACAATAACGAATAATGCAGATTTAACTATAAATGAATTTATAATACAAAGATTTAAAACAGATGGAACAGGTGAATTAATAGACAATGCATTTACTGCAGATCTTGGACCATTTATCTCTAAAGAATATAGTAAAGACTATTGCGAAGATGGAACTGATTACTTTAAGATAATACCAAAAGTGAATGGAAGAGCAGCAAATTATGATATAAAAGTTACACCAATACAATTACCATGATACAATTTTTAATTCCGATTATAGCATTTGCTGGAATCTTTGTAGGGGCTTTATTAAAATATATTGCTAGGGAAGAAGTAAAATTTGGAAAATATGGACCAAAATATTTTGTGTGGATGAAAAGAATAATACTATTTTTATTGATTTTAATTATTTTAAACTTTTATGACTATTATATTTTTCTTATTATAGGAATTTTAATTGGATTAATATTAGGAATTTTTTTAACAGAATATTTATTTTTAAATTTGGTTATGATTTTAGGTTTTAAATCTAGTAAGAATATCTTGTTGGTATTATCAACATTGGTTTTTCTTTATGGATTACCTTATGGGAGTATCTTAAGAAGGATTAAATTAGAGCAGATTGTTCCTGTAGTTTTATTATTTTTTATACCATTTTTATTATTATTTTTTAATTTTAATTTAAGTTTAATAATTGGAATAGCTAGCGGGGGGTTATTTCAGTATTTGATTAGAAAATAATGTTCAAGAAAGAGGCAGTTCATGAGAGAAGAGAATTTAATAATGGATTATATGAAAAAATATTTAATATAACTGGCAAACCTAGAAAAATATTGGATATAGGATGCGGATTAAATCCTTTGTATTTTCCTTATAATGATATTTATTATATTGCCGTGGATATAGACAAAGAAGCTTTAAAACAAGTCAAGAAACATTTTAGAAAAAATAGAATTAAGGGAAAAGTAATTTATTTAGACATAAATGAAGTTGATAAATTAAAAGAATTAGATAAAGTTGATTTGGTTTTTGTATTTAAAATTCTTGATGATATTGATAAGAAGATAGTTAAAGATGTTATAAAGCATGTTAAAACAAAGTATTTTATAACCAGTTTTGCTACAAGAACAATTTCTGGAAAAAGAATGAATAAACCTAAAAGGAAATGGTTTGAAAAAATGTTTAAAATTCATGGAAAAGTAAGATTTTATAATGAAATATTTTATGTGATAAAGAAATAGTTTTTTAAATTGATAATTTTTATTTAATAAATGGGGTGTGTTTAATGATTCTTAGTGAACTACCACAACCTAAATCATAGATTTAAGGATATGGCTTCCTGCTTCGGC
>CAZPBI010000032.1:0-10904 GCA_964584825.1 Candidatus Woesearchaeota archaeon | reverse complement strand
AGCTGTTTGTTTTCCAGGATTAGTTGGTATAAATGAAATATATCTGTTTTTCTTAGTAGGAGAAGGTTCGGAAAGAACTGGCTCAACAGGCCCTCTTTCAACATTTATAACAATTGAATCGTTTGCTTGATAGCCCTCGTCATCATTAACCATGAGAGTTATTTTATGTGTACCAATAGAAAGAAATACTTCTATATTTTCACCAAATCCTAAAAATCCGTATATATCCGAATTCCATAGAAGAGAATCATTATCCAAAAGACCATTTTCTGGGTCATATCCGAAACCAGATAGAGATATTTTATTACCACTTGAAAAATTCTCTCCGTCTTTAGGAGATAAAATTTTACCTACTGGTGGTTTGGTTTGAACCTTAAATGGCTGTGATAAAACTGTATTTGTATTTACTCCATCACTAGCTGTTATTTCAATTACTGCATTTTTACTTCCTGGCAGTAAATCAGTATTAAAAGTAAAATTGAATGAAACATTCTCGCTCATAAAGGCTAAAGGAACAAATTCTTCATCATTATGGGAATAGCTTATCGAAAAAGAAAGATTATCACCATCTGCATCAGACGCGTTCCAATCAACGGAAATGTTATCACCTTTATAATTTATTGAATTTATTGTAATTTCAGGAACATTAGGAGAAACATTTATTTCTTGTAATACGGAATCATTTTTCTTGAAAAGTATTTTTGAAACACCTTCTGGATATTCAATTGCGAAAGCAAATGGACCTGTTATTCTTTGACCAGTAGGATCAAACGGATCAATAATAAAATAGGGTCCGAAACTAGTATTAGAGAGTATGTTTCCTTTTACATCAAGAAGTTCAAATGAGTATTCACCAGAGGTTATATTATCAATGCTGCTATTAAACACGGAGAATGGAAAAAGTTCAAAACTTCCATCTGGAAAAATTGCTCCAGATACAAACAAAACTACCGGATCTGGTTTTGAGTCAGCAATTTTAACAAGCTCAAGGTAGTTTCTTATTGTCATCCATTGTGTATTACTAATCGGATCTTCAAGTCCCATAAGAGAGTATTGATTATAGAGTTCAAGGCCATCAGTAGAATTGAGGACTATTTTTGCATCCGGTGTATCAATATACTTACTCAAAACTTTATCAGGATCCCATCCAAAGCATTTATTATTATTTCCTGTCGGGTATCCTAGTTCACTGCAAATTGTCCATCCAAAAGGCCATCTATATGGATTCCAGTATATACCGTTACTAGAATCGTCATCGCTGTCGCATAGAAATGGTTGTTCGATATTATATTCGTCACATAATAAATTTGCATAGGGTACATATACACTCATAACTGGTTCTCCTGCATTTGCTTTCCGCATGTAAGTATGGGAAATTTCATGTGCAGTTGTTGTGACAGAAGCTCCTTCTTCGAGTATTACAGCTTTAGGTATACTCGGTAATGCTTCACCATTAATATTCGGCATGGCTCCACTTGGAAAAATAAATACGCCTTTATCATAATTGTAATTCTTGGTCCATTTTGCCAACTCTGCAAACTTTTTTTCTGTATCATCTAAATTACTAAAAAGAGTGATTCTATACCATTTAAACTCAGGACTGACTTTATTTTTGGTTGTTGGAAATGGAAATGTGGCTTTTAAGACTTCAAACTGTTTTTGTATAAATTCTGTTGTACTTTCAATATCATTTAAGATGCTAAAACTAATTTCAGGAATTAAGGGTTGTACTTTCATAAATAATATCTTATATGGCTCAGAGTTTGGACGAAATGGTTTTACATTCATTGATCCAGTGAGTATATTATTATTTTCAGAAGCTACATCAATGTTATTAAATGGATCTACAATTATCCCATAAGAAAACTCACGAGTATCAGGCATGCGTGGTTTTTTAAGATAGAAATTATATGCATCTATCCCTTTTTTAAACTGATTTTCTATTAAAAGAGAATTTACAGTAGATTCTTGCCCAGCATCTAAATTTGCTTTTATTTGCCTAAATAATTGATCATCGGTAATAACATATGTTGTGCCTTTAAAATTAACAAGATTTGCTGTTATGTCTTCCAGTCCGTTTGTTAGTGTAACATCCTCAAGTGTTTTATCGCCTATTAATTTTACAAAAACTCTTACAATAGTTGGCTTTTGTTCTATTAACGGAACCCTATTGTCAAATGTTTGTACAACTTGTACAGGATTTACTCTTTTGATTAAGATATCAGGTTTTGGTTTGCCTGCAATAAAAACTCCCAATCCTTCAGTTGTGCCATTTACATAAGTTGCATAAAAAGCGATTTGTGCTAAATTATTCATATCAATGTTATGAATATTGGTGAATTTCACATTACTACCTAATCTGACTACATTATAGGAATATGGACAAGCTGTGCATTCTTTTATTACCTCTGTGATTGTATAATCGCCTTTTTCATTTGGGGTAGCAAAGTAGATGCCGAATAGACTTGAAGCATTAGCTCCTTCAAAGGCAACTTGTCCGGAATCATCAAAATCTACAACGTTGTGGTCAAAAAGAAACCCGCTTGGTCCCGGAAGAACTTCTAAGTAAGATCCACCAGGATAGGATAGATATAGTCCATCTGGGGGAGGAAATAATAGTGAAGCTAAAACCTTTCTCTGATTGTTAAATCCTTGTAGCTTTGCGGTTCCAGGCATGGGAACTATTTGATTTTCTGGAAAGACACGTATTCCGCTATTATCACCAAGAACGCGCACCATTGCGACCCTGCCTTCGTCATTTGCAATAATGCGAGATGGGTCAACTATGTTAAGAGGATACAAGGCCTTTACCACAGAAAATTGTCCAGAGGGATCTCTTTTAAAAATACCTTCTACAGAATATGGTGGTGTAACTTGATTAGTTACGTAGGCCCTAAAATACAAATTACCATTAGAATCAAAATCATAGTCGAATAGTCCTTCCCACTTATAATCTATGTCTTGTGTCAACCCAAGTTCTTTAATTATATTACTGGGCACGGTAGAATATTCTTGGTAAACTACTTGCGGAGTGTATCCTGGGGGAGAGGAAATAGAAAGCTGAAGCGGATGCGATTGAGAGGTAGGTGCTAATACTGCACCCATAGAGTTAAGTCTCGCAATGGTAGAGGTAATGCCGGTATTTGTTGAGGTAAAGCTTGTTGCATCTATGACATGCCATCCGTAATCAGGCCTTACAAATAAAATTTGCATGTTATCGTTAAAAAATCTTATTGGAAATTGGGCATATTCTACACCTGGCGGTTCCATAACATAGACAAGATCACCAGAAACTTGGGCATATGAGGTGTTAATAAATACTACCACAATTGCGAATAAAAAAATTTTATTGTTCATTTCTTTCCCGCATAACCACCTACTTTGCAAAATTTAAACTTTTCAAGTTTAAATAAATTACTATCTTCAATTAATTATATCTTAATTTATTCTAATATCTCTAACAGGTTTACAATCTTAAAATCCTCAAAAATTCTTTTTCGCCATAAATTATTACATGATTCTTTATAATATTTTGATGAATAGGATCATTAATCTTTTTCAAGAATTGTCTTTCAGTTTCGATTGTCATATTATACTCTCTATCAAGAGTAGAAAATATTTCTCTAATTCTATTTTTTGTTTCCACATTAATCTCACCGACTAACCATAAATCCAAATCACTTTCATTATCAGCCACAAATCTGGCAAAGCTACCATATACTAGACAGAATTTTATTTTTGCCAAAGAGTCTTCGATTATCTGTGTGCTCTTCTCCTCGGGCCAAGCAAACTTTATCATTACTGCCTTCAAGCCAAAAGCAATTTCTTCTTCAGTGAAAGAAATATTCTTAGCTCCATTCTTATTCAAAATACCATACCACAAAAAATTTTATTTCTAATTTAAATTTAATCTATCTTTAAATATATTTCTATATCCAAAAATAGTCTTTATAACACAGAATTATTTTATCAGATTTTTACACCTACAGTCATCACCACTATTTATATTAATCATATTAATCCCAAATTCAGATGAGTAAAATATTCTATCATATCCATTAATCTTATCACCCAATATTTGCCTTATTCGCTGTAACATAAGCCCAGAAACAACTAAATTTGAAATAATACTACTAGGCTCAGCCCCTATACATGAATTTTTCTCATTGTCCTTTTCAGGTATTGCACCTTGACAAAATAAACATGCATTCTTACCTGGAATATAAATCTCAACATTACCATTAAAACCATCAGTACCACCATTAACTAAATTTATTCTATGATCGTATGCGGCATTATTCAAAATTAACCTGGTTAATCTATTATCTACACATGATATTAATAAATTATATTTTCTATCTAAAACTCCATCAAACTTTTTACAAGAATATTTAAATTTTTTACCCATTAAAGATAATCTTTTGGCAAGTGTTTTGGCTTTTTTGCTGCCTACATCATTATAAAACATAAATTGTCTATTTAAATTAGTTTCTTCAATTATATCATAATCAATTATTCTAGCTTTTATGTCCATTAAAGATAACCCAATACCAACCCAATTCCCTAATGCGCCAGCTCCCACTATACCGATCTTGCCACATCTTTTAACATCCGCATCCTCAAAATCAATATTATAATTTATTTTTTCCTCATTTTCCTTAGGTAAAATTATTTTTCTTATTTCATCCACAATTAAACCACCTATTATCTCACAAGAAACAACATCTTCTTGATTTTCATAAAAGCTATCTAAAATATTTTCTAAATTAACAGCTTTTCCATGGGCAACTACGCCATTATCTTTAGTGGCGTACCCTAAAATTACATTATTTTTATTTGCAATTTCAGCACAATAATATTTTGATTTATTATCATGTGTAACATCCACAACAACATCAGATTTTGGAATTAGTGCAGTAGAATTTTTCCTAGTTATATTTGTATATATAGGATAAAAATTTACATCGTTATTAAATTTCTTTAAAAAATCTTTCAAATAAAATATTTCTGCACCGTTCAATAAAAAACTTCTTTTATTCTTTCTCTCATTAGCTAATAAAAATATATTACCTATACCCAAAGAAGCTAAAGCTGATATAACAAAATCAGATAAAAGATTAGAACCTATTACACTTACTTTACTATTTTTTAATTTTTCCTGCCCTTCATATCCAAATAATGAAATTTGTCTATCATACCTATTCATATTTAAGTTTTAATTTTATTTCTTCCATTAATTTCTCATCAGTTTCAATAATATCCAATTCTGTATCCATTAATTTTGTTTCAATATTGCTATTTTTTTCATATTGCAGTGCTACTTGCACAGACGGCGTTCCATTTTTAGCATTCACAGTTAAACTATAACAAAAACCTAGTTGTTTAGTTGTTATTAATTTCACATCCTTAATCTTAGAGCCATTATCTAAAATGAAATTTCCATTAATATTCACGATTAGAGCTTTATTTTTATCCTTTATAATTATGTTATCTTTATTAACTATGGTCTCTATATTATTATCAAATATTTTTTTCTCATCTACATTAGTAATGTAATTTGTTAAAGCCAATACATTAAGAACATCTAATGTATTTCTTTCATCTATACCAGATTGAAAAGGTTCAAAATTAGCATGACTATGCCACCAACCTAACATCCTATATCCTTTATCTAAAGCTTCTTGTGTAGATTTAAATACACCTTCTCCACTTACTTCAACATGGGCCCCACTTGCTATCTGATCATCTGCAAACATAATATCTCTTACAACAAAATCATTACCACCTCTAGGAGTAAGAAGCCAGCCATAACATTCGGATCTCTGATGTTTATATGCTAATCTAGCATATTCATGTGCCTTTTCCAATGCATATTTAGTTATTTTTAATGGCGTCATTTTAATAACCTCATTATAATTTCCTAAGACCCTCTCCTATCCCTAACACTAAATAAAAATCTAATAAGGGCTTTACCTTTTTTATAATGTTTTAATTCTCGCTGTAATTCCTTGAAATCATCCGTAGCTATACACATATTTTTATCTGTTCTTTGAATACCTCCATTTTTAACTTGCACTTCAAATGGAAAATTCATGTAATTTACTTCACCTCTAATATGCAGCAATTGGACTGCAACTGCGCTTGTAGAATCTTTATCCCTTTTTAAATAAACTATAGGTCCATTACAATAACAAAATCCCAAATTTTGATATTCAAAATTATTCTTGCCTAAAATTTCTGACGCAATAGCCCCTCTGAATTTTTTAATATTTTCATATACAATTTTAAATTGCGAATTGATCTTTTGACATTCATTTATTACAGAATCCTCTAAATCTCTTTTTGTTGCATCTTCTAGATCTTCTAACTTGCATACCTCTTTCTTGATATTATATTGTTTATTTTGAATAACAGCAACTACTTCTTTTCCAAAAAAATTCCTACCAATCTTAAATATCCTATTATCCTTGATTAACGCATATGATGGCAATCTAATGCTAATAATAGGTCTTATCTCATTAGTCTCTAACCACAATATAGCCTCTGCATATGCCTTTTTTTCTTCTGCAACCCTCAAACCGAGCTGTGAAAATTCATTCTTTCTGTCAACACTATCTATATACTCATTTAATACCTCAGTTAAGTAAAATAACTTTACTGCATCATCCTTAACTTGGTTTACTATCCCCTCTAATTCATTAACATTTATTCCAGATATTTTCTCAAGATATTCATTTCTTAAATCTTCTAAATATGATTTAGACTGCATTCTATAAATCTCATCAATCTTAGCTAAACTCTCTGAACCCTCTAAATAGATCTTGTTATTCCTATCGATAATGTAAATGTCACTTTCCTTATTAGATGGCTGATATGCCCTGCCATCATATATCAAAAGATAATTGTCTCTTGCGAAATCGCATAATATAGGTGACGGTATCATACCCCACCCATTCTAGGTCTAGATACAGTTAAATTCAATTTCTGATACTGTGTTTTATGTGTCACTGGATTTATTTCAAATAAATCACTAATTTTATCTGTTTTTTTAGCTTGATATTGTTCATTTCCTTTAGCAACAAAGATGCTATATTCTCTACCGCCTTTCATCTCATTTACTATTGCTCTAGCCACAGAGGTATCCCCTTCATTTAAATGTCCATCAATAACATACTGCAAAACCCTTTCTATGTCTGAATTAACTAATTCAGTCGGTACCTCTCTAGAAATGCCCCTTGTGCCAGGCAAGTTAACAGATACTTCAAGTTCATGCTTTACCATTTTAACCTCCAAATTATTTGATAACCTTATTTATTTTTAGAAATATAAAAAATCATTTAATATACTTTTTACATTTGATAATTAATAAAATAAAAATCTCATATTTATGTAAAAAGTTTTAAAAAAATATTTTAATTAATTAAAAAGATAAAAATTAATAGAACAATTAAAAAAGCTTAAGAACTCAATTTATTAATACAAGGACAAATCTCTTTAAACTACCCTCTTTATTAACTTTTCATAAACTCCTTATGCTATAATGCACAGATATCTATTTCCTTAATTAATACGTAAGTTATTAAGTGTCCCTATCCAGGTAATATTAGTAGTAATAGATTAGGAAATATAATTCTCTTCTTTACTTTATCACTCCTTCACAAAATGAACTTGGTATTGCTCAGAATTAATTTTATTGTATTTTTCACAATTAGGACATTTAACTATTGTCCAATTTTGATACCTTAATCCTTCTACCCACCCATGAGAGCAATCTCCACAATTAACACTGACTAGAAAATTATCATTTATTCTTCTTGCTACAGATTCTAATGAAAAAGCATCTATAATTCTAGTAGCATGTCCTATAACTTCTGCTTTGTCTAAATCATATTGCCATGGTTGCAACTTTTCTTTATAAAGTCCTTTAATACCCGACCCCCAATTACCAACCGAAGTTTCAACAATAAGATAATTATGTGGTTTATTTACACTTTTACTTAATAAAAATTCCTTTGCTATCTCTGCATCATCACATTTATAAATCTCATAAAAGCAATCATCTTTAGTCAATCTGTTCATAAATCTAACTTTATCTTTAAAATAAAGATCAGAATGCTCTTGACCTGCTAATTTATCAAATAAACCCATTTTAATCGAGTATTGTAGAATTAATAAATATAAAAACACTCTTAGATTATTATTTACAAAAATTAGAAAAGTTAATATTTTTTTCATTAATTAATAAAGAGTGAGAATGAAATAATTTTTATATCAGTTTGTCCATATTTTAAAGCATGGCTATAAAACAAAGGCTTATGGAAATTTTTAGGAGAAATAAATCTTCTAGTTTAGAAGATCTTGTAAAGGAGCAGAAGTACTTTATAAAAGATTTTATAAGATATTTTTCTAGACAAAATTACTCTAAGAGCAGCAATTCGAATATAGAATTTAATGAAAATTTTGTAAATTTTGCTAGAGGTTTTCTAAACAAAATCAAAATTAATGAGCCAGATGTATCAGAATTTCTTGGATGCTTACCTACTGGAAAAGAAGGACGAAATGAAGCTATTAGATCTCTAATAAATTTTTTTCGAACTTTACATCTTGGAGAGAAATTAAGAGAAGAAATATTAAACTATGTTAATCAGTCTAAATATGAGTTAGCATTTAATGCTCTTATAAATAGCAAATTGAATGAATGTTTAGACAATCTTTTCTATAACTGCTTATACGAGCCAATCTATATAGACAAGGGCCTCTATGAAAATAAATTCTTAAATGATTTCGCTAATAAAGTAATGCCATTTACTAATAGGTCTTTCGAGGAAAAAAATGAATTAGCTCGCAATTTTTTATTCTTATTTTTTGTGCCTGATGACTTTCGACTAGAAGTTAAGATGTGTGCACGTATACTAGACATGAAGCATCAACTAAAAAAAATAAAAAAAGGCGATAGATATCTAGAGCTAGAAAGAATAATTAATTCTGAACTGGATGAGATATACAGAGAATTAGCGAATCTCTTTTCGCCACAAGGAGGTTCAGACATCGAAGAGGACTGTTACCCATTTTTAGGTTTTTATCTCGAGTGGAAAAATAATATTAGACTTCAAAATCTAAGTGAACTTTTAGGAATTGATAACTTTGAACTAGAACAATTTGGTAAATTCACTTATGAGTATATAGTGACACCCTTTAAATTAGCAGTAAAGGGAATAAAAATCTCTATGAGAGATGTACTAAAAAACGCAAAATTAGCTTTATACAATTACGATAGAGTTGTTGTAACCGACAATAAATTTACACCTTGGTTATTAGAGGATAGCTGTGAGTCATGTTTAGATCTAGTGTATACTAGCCCATATGCTTATTCTACAGCTTATTACTTATTAGACAAGAATATTGATCTAATAACTATCGGTGGTTTTATGGAAAACAAATTTGAAGAAACTATAGCAAAAGCCATTCTTTTTACGACAAAAGAAATTCCTAGCAAGAAACCAATTTTATTAGTGGAAGGCGTTATAGGAAAAAAGAATATAGAAAAAATTAGGCTTAAAGATGAAAGAGAAGATTTAGTTTCTCTAATCGATGACGCTATTATAGAATTTGCAAAGAAAAAAGGAATAGATACTATAGCTTACAATACAGAACATGGTGGATTTTTATCTGACAAATTTCCTCATTTATTTGTAAAGTCAATAGCAGAAAAGTTGGGTTATAAAAAAGGTGAGGATTTTAGTTTTCAAAAAAATGATAATGGCGTTAATGAATTTAGATTAATAGATAAATGTCTTAGAAATATAGACTACGAAAGAATCCCTTGTAACTTAGTATATAAACCTATAGGATTCTTCAGCGTACCTCATTATGAGGTCCATGAAATATCTAAGAAAATTTATAGAGGTAACAAAATTTTAAATAAAGAGACATTAGACAAAAAAATAATAAAGTTCATAAATTCAAGAATAGGCCAAGCAAATGCATTATTTTACAATGGAGAACATTATTCTGAGACCTTTTTCCCATACGTTAAATCTA
This sequence comes from Candidatus Woesearchaeota archaeon, assembly GCA_964584825.1. Taxonomy (GTDB): domain Archaea; phylum Nanobdellota; class Nanobdellia; order SCGC-AAA011-G17; family JACPIM01; genus CAYIBE01. The sequence continues at coordinate 863 of CAZPBI010000032.1, read as the reverse complement.
TCGAACCTGAAAACCAGAAGCCATTTTTCAATTTATGTCAAGGAACTTGCAGAGTAATAGAAAGAAAAATATAAAATTTTGAACCATGTTTAAAAAAATTAGATCAAAAATTCGAAATTTTATGACAACTCTAGAATTGCGCAGTATAGAAGTGCAATTACGTAATTTTTATTTCGAATCAAATCCTTTCAAAGATACAGAATTAGAATATCCAATAATAGAGGAACTTCATGAAAAATTAGTAGGGTATACAGTTAATTTCTTAAAAAAACAAAAACATAAAGATAAACTTCTTTTCATTGAGGTTGATAATAGACCACCATCTAAAAGAAAAAACAAAGAAGCTATTTTATTCTTATGTGATTTAATGAGAAATATAAAAAAAGCTGAAGTAATAAAACGCATGATCTTGAACAACAATAAATTAAATGCTAAAGAAATACTCAACAGTTATGAGATTTTTAAATCACTTGATCAGCATTTTGGTACTGATAATTTGTATGGATGCGCATATGGTTTACATTATGATTATATAGGGCTCTGGGCTCAAACATTTCCACAGGATTTCGGTGTACCTGATGAAGATATCGTAATATTAAGCAACGTCCTATTTTTAGCGCTTGACTTTAGGGATCTCATAGAAAATAACCAGAGATTTATCTCTATAGAAGATCAAATTTTAAAATTTAAAAGTAAACCAGATAGAATTAAAAAATTGGAAGAACTTATAACTGAAAATTTATTTGTGTTAAATCGGTATTTATTCAAATCATCCAAGCTGGAAATCACTAAAGTGTGTCCGTTTTTGCATTCCCAAATCGGCAGAGGGGTGCCCCAATAACGATTGCGGGAAATCGCCCAAT
>CAZPBI010000031.1:9043-11141 GCA_964584825.1 Candidatus Woesearchaeota archaeon | reverse complement strand
ATAAAACTTATTACTAAAAATAATAATACTTTTCTGAACTTTTCTTTGTTTAAGAAAACAACAACAAATATTGCAGATGTAATTATATCTGGCGCTCTTAAAGATGCGACAATTCCTATTGACAAAGCTGATAATATGAAATATCTTAATTTTTTATTTGTTTCATGAAGCTTCAGGAAATAATAAGCTAATAGTAGGAAAAAACTTGTTGCTAATAATGGAGAGATGTATATGCTCATGAAATAAGGCATTGGTGAAAATATCCATAATATCAAAGTTTTCTTATCCTTAGTTATTTTATATAAAATGAAAGCAATAAGAACTAGCCATAAAGAGTTTAACATCTTTAAGAATATTAAACTAGGCAAGAATCTGACAAATAAGCTTAATATAAAACTATAAAAAATACTATGATAAACATACAAATTAGTGTTGTTTATATTTGAAAACTCCTTTACTCCATCTATATACTCTGCTGTATCTATTAATCCAACCCTAGTTGAGAATATATCATAAATAGCTAATACTGCTATAAATAACAATAACATGTATATTACTAAATTTCTTTTAATATGTTCTATAATCATAAAACCCCAATTACTCTTCTTATGAGTGAAATTTATAAATTTACCTATGTTTGGCTTATAAAATGAAAATAGCTATTATAACAACCATTTTCCCTCCTGCTTTAGGCGGGCCTGCAATATACTCTAATGAAATTTTTAATAGATTAGCTAAGGATCATGAATTTTATGTTCTAACCTATGGAAATTATAAGAATAGCGATAAGATAATATATATTAAAAGAAGATATAAGAATAAAGTATTAAATTTTTTTTTTAATATAAATGATGCTAATAAAGCATTAAACAAACTAATTAAATCTAAAAATATTGATGTTGTTTATGCTCAAAATCCTGACTTAGCAGGTATTCCAAGTTATTTAGCATGTAAAAAAACAAATAAGAAATATATTATAAAATTTGTAGGTGATTGGGCTTGGGAAACTAGCTATAGAAAAGGTTGGACTAAAAAACCATTAACTAAATTTTATGATTCTACTGAGAATTTATTTTCTTTGCTATTAAAAGTTATACAAAGAAAAATCTTGAATAATGCTTCTTTTATAGTTACTCCTGCTAAACATCTTGAAACTCATTTAAGAAAAGCAAAAATTAAAACTAAAATTGTAGTTGTTCCTAATGCAGTTGAGAAAATTAAAGTTGATAACATAAAATTAAAAGGCTTTAATATTTTGATGGTTGGTAGATTAGTCAAGCACAAGCATTTTGATGAAATTATTAAGTTAATGCCCAAGATTAATGCTAATTTATTGATAATTGGCTCTGGTCCAGAACTAGGAAATCTTATACTTTTGACTAAAAAATTAAATTTAGATGGAAAAGTTAGATTTCTAAGAGACTTAGATCATAAAAAAACTGTTAGTTATATTTATGCATGTGATGTTTTATTATTGCCTAGCATCTATGAAGGTACTAGTCATGTTTTGTTGGAAGCTATGCTATATAAGACTTTTATTATAGCTAGAAACATTCCAGGCAATTCAGAATTAATAGCTAATAAAGTTCATGGCTTATTGTTTAATGATATAAATGAAATCCCTAATCTTATTAAGAATATAGATAAAAGAATGATTGAAAATGCTTATAAGAAAGTTGCTAAAGAAAATACGTGGCAGCAACATCTAAATATGCTAACAAAGCTATTTTAATACAACAAGCTTTATAAGCCTAAAACATCGAAACCTTTAATAATATAAAAAACTAAACTATAGTTAATAAAAGTGATAAAAATGAGAGTGTTGCTGTTTAACCCGCCAAAGTATAAAGAAGACTATGTTATGCGTGAAGATGGATATTATGCTCAAGTATCTTATCCAAAATACCCTTTCATGCTAGCTCAAATAGCTGGTATTATAAAACCACACTGCGAAACCCTAGCTTTAGATGCTCAAGTCAAAAATCTTAATTATGATCAAGTTGAGCAATTTCTAAAAGATAATAAAATAGACTTAGTTGTAACAACAAATGTTCCAGAGTACATGGACCATGATGCTTACATCAGCATTATCTGCAAT